>JBILFC010000364.1:0-2517 GCA_044351785.1 Bdellovibrionota bacterium | reverse complement strand
GATGATTTAACAATCATCAAAGGTAAAAGCGATAAATTAATGGGTAAACTCCAAGAGCGTTACGGCTATACTGTAGAGAAAGCAAAAGAGGAAATACATAACTTTATGCATCAGTGTAATTGTAATGATGAATGTACTGATAAGAAAGTAGATAAGCATATTTTGTAAAATCACTTATTGCACCTAAGTAGTTGAAGCCCTAGCTTGGTAGCTAGGGCTTTTTATGTGAATTAGTTCGTAAAATTTCTGGATATATTTATTGAAATACTATCTAGTTTCGCTTGATGTACAAACTTCGGTAAGGCACTTCCTGGGCTTTCTAGTGACATTCTAAAAGTTCCAAAGTGGGTAGGGATTGTTATTCCTGCGCCAAGGTCCATGGAGGCTTTGACAGCATCTGCTGGATTAAGGTGATAGTCTTTTAGTATAAAGTATGGTTCATAGGCTCCGATGGGTAAGATTGCAATATCGGGGGAGCCGTACTTTTTTCGTAGTGCTTTAAATTGAGGGCCGTAGCCTGTATCTCCAGAGAAATATATTGATTTTCCGCCGAGGCGAATTAAATAGGCGCTTGCATGGTATGAACTAGAAAATGGGTGATTTCTAGAGCCGTTATGAAGGGTCTTTAGTGCAACTATTTCTAGTGAAAAGTTTTTGTAACTTTCGTTTTCTTTTAAGGGAATTATATTAGATTTATTTTTAATCTTGCTAGTTAGAAAATCTTCGGACTTAGAAGGTAAAATAATATTCTTAATTACCTTTATATTTTCTAGTGTGTATTCATCGTAATGATCATAATGCATATGCCCAAGGAGCACGTAATCAATCTCAGGTAATTCTTCAGGCTTTATGGGAGCAGGAGTAAGTCTTGGAAGTATCGCGGAGTGAGTATTAAGAATAGGATCTAAAAGGATATTGATCCCTTGCCATTTAATAAAATGACCACCATGACCAAGCCAGTAAATTTCTGGATCTTCACTAGTCTCTGGTTTATAAAAGCCTGGCCTGTTCTCTATTGGTATTTCATTAAAGCCAGAAGCATCCTCCCAACTTGATACTTTAGAAAAGCTACCTATTGTCCAGAAGAAGTAAAGAACAAGTAGGGGTAGAGATAGAAGTAACTTCTTCTTCATTTAGAACCTCCCTGACTGAGCTTCTTTATGAATTCTAGTAGGCTTAAAATTTCACTATCTGAGAAATATTCATGGCCGGCCATGTTCGTACCAGGTATGCCAAATTTAATTATTTTAGCTAAATTATCCACTGCATCCCAGCTATTAAAATTTACATAAGCAAATTCAGCTGAATTAAGTTTCCTTGGCTTGTTGTTAAGAGTGCTTGCTAGAACTCCATTCCCATCCCCATTTGCTCCGTGGCAGTTAGCGCAGTGACTTAGATACAAGTTTCTGGTGGTTTTCTCTGTCTCCAGAATTTCATATTTATTAATAGTCCATGATCTTATATAGCTAAGTCTCTGTGGGATAGTATCAGACCCAAGAGATACTAAGTAGTCTACTAAAGCATTTCCTCTTTCATCTTTAAATAGATACTCATAAGATGGCATCCTAGACCAAGGAAGGAAATCTCGTGGCTTCTTTAGATGAAGTTCTAACCATTCCCTTGATCTTCTGTTTCCCACATTTAATAAGTCAGGACCTTGTCTTCTATTTCCTATCAGGGGAGGTACTCCTTTAAGAATCTTTTCATAGTCTACATAAGGTCCCCACATTTCTACGTCCTTACCAATAGGCCTTACAAACTGAGAATGACAATTAATACAGCCCTCGGAAATATAGACCTCTCTACCTTTATTAATTAAGCTATTAATATCTTCAGCACTAGCATGAGGAGAGAAAAATAGGAGTAGGGAGCTTATAACAGAGATTTTTTTGATTGAGCTAAGAACAGGAGTGTTGAGTACTATCAGAAACACTCCTGAAATGATAATAAATGTTATGGGCACAATGTGTAGATCTTGTGCCATGCCGATCCCCATAGCTGAACCAAACCAGCCAGCTACAGCATAAAGAACACCAGATCTAAATTTAGTATCCTTACAGAATTTATTATCTACGAATAAACTTGGAGCAAGGACCAGGGCAGTAGAGTAAATAGATACTCCTATACAATAAAATACTGAAGCCATCTTAGGATCAAGATAAACGGAATTTAAAGCGATAACCCCCATACTTAGCATGACATGTGCTAGGAGTAGTAGTGGCTTTAGAAATCCTTGATCGAGTAAGTATCCTGCGAGAACTGCTGATATAAAATGTACTAAGGCATTAATGTAGAGTCTCTCACTCCCATCCCAAGTGATACCCTTATACGATGGGCTCTGTTGAATAATGTAGAATGCACTTGAATCGAACCACACTAGGGCAGTGAATGCAAGTAAGATAGTGAGGGTAGTATAATACCTTTTAGGTTCTATCGTTTTATTAGAATTATGGATTTTTTCACGATCTACGAGTGAAAACCTAAAGATAGATGGTATTGCACAGATTAAAATACTAA
>JBILFC010000363.1:0-2520 GCA_044351785.1 Bdellovibrionota bacterium | reverse complement strand
ATCCTTTATGTTAGAGTAGGCATCCCAATTATAAGTAGAGAAGTATATATCGACTATGAAGGCCTTCCTTAATATAGGAGGTAATATGTATATTAAACCTAGTACACCAATTCTAAGATCTGATTCTGGTCTTAGCCCTAAAAAATTCATTAAGAAGACTGATTCCGGTTCTGAAGTTTTCAAAGATATATTAGAAGATATTGATATTGTTGAATTAAGTCCTGAATTAGACCCAGATGAGAAGAGGCAAGGCGGAGATCGAGCTAGTGAGGAAGAATCAAAAGAGCACCCACCTCAGCAAATAATATATATACATGGTGCAAGTAAGGGCGTAAATCGATTTGCTTAGATTGAACTTCTTAAAGCCCCAAAGCCATTAATGCTCATTATTTTACTATAACAAGCCGTATAACACCCTAAGAATATTTCTTAGGGTGTTAATCAGATGGAAACAAATAGCTTAAAGCTAGATAAGGCTTATAATCTCGTTACAACACATTGGTTCCCTTATGAGCCTTCAATCCTCAAGGAAATAGAGGGGAAGCTTTTGGTTCAAGTTGCCCAAAAGAAAGAAATAACTGCTCTACTTAAAAAAGATTGTTCAATATTCTTGATGTGTCTTAAGGAATTGGTTGAAATGACAGCGGGTAATAAATTCAATGTCTGGGATAAGGATGTTTTATGTTTTATTGAATCGGCTTCTATCGATCAGATCAAGCAATGTATTAAAAGAATAAAAGAAAAACCAATCTCACATTTAATGAGAAGTTCAACTTCTGTGCAAAAGCAGAGGTTATCGGAAATGATCGTAAGTAGTCAGACTGTAGACAGTTTGTCCAGTGACGATGAGGTGTTAAATGAAGTTGCATTTTCTTGCGCTCTCGTTAGACAACTTGGATATACTCTTATTGCTTGGAATTATCCAAGAATCTTTGAGGCAATTACCTCAAAAGTACATACAAAAGAAAGTTTAGATTCAGAGTTCGTATCGACACTAGGTTTCTCACCTTTGATGCTAGCTTGTACGCTACTGGAAAAGTGGGGATTGCCTCTCCCGTATATGAAAGCGGTGCAAGATCGAGGTAGTGTTAGGGCATCTCGAGCTGTGAATCCTGTACAAGAAAGCCAGAAGGATATTGTTACTAGAGTTGGGAATATCTGTTCTGTTGGGGAAGCATTGGCTAGAGCCACTAATCCTACTCTATTTAAGACTGCGGAAGAAGATATTGAGATGGCGACTAGCTTTATAGAGAGCTTTCTTGGTAAAGAGGGTGTTCAAAGGGTTCTTTCTTCTTCTAGGGAGCGTTTTGAAAGCTCTTCTCTAGAAATTCCTTTTTTACTGGAGGCTAAGAGTCAAGAAGATTTAGATTCGAAAATCAAGCGCAAACTCAAAGGAGCGAATTTATATTCTGCCAATCCATATCTAAATAATCTACCTGACGACTTGCATGATAAGGTTTCTAATTTGTATAATCATATTATACCTAGTGGACCCTCGTATGCCTCAGTCTCAGTGTATGCTAAAGAAATTTATCCAGTCACAGCTTTTTCGGCGATACATGTATATTTATTTGATCCATTTGAAAGAAAGCTTTATCCTTCTTTGGTCTTAGGTAAGTCAGTTTCCTTCTCTCCTCGGCCATACTTTTTAAAGACAGCTACGGGAAGGAGTGAAATTCTTATTGAAGCTCTAAAGACAAAAGCCCCAATACAAGAAGACTTAGCTTCAGATGAGAACGATGATTTGATAATGATTGCTTCCTCCTTAGGCGGCATGGATGTGGTTGGTGTTATGTATGTAGAGATATTGAAGTCAAATTTTATTAAGCTTTCTAGTGGAGTAAATGCAGATCCACTAAGGTATTTTAAAGCATTTAAAATATTGTTATCTGATTGTCTTGGCTTGCAGTAATCTAAGTTAGTAGGGATTTTAGAGACGATAGAAATCTTGCTTTAGAATAATCCAGCTCAATTTTTCTAAATGCATTTGTCTGAAGATTATTCCAGAGGTCTATATCCCTAAAGAGTTCAATGATATGAGAGGCAAATAGCAGAGGTGAATCCGCAGCTAATATCTCTGAACCGTTATTCCAATTGAGTTCTTTAGCTATTCTAGTTGTAGTTACGATAGGAACACCTGCACTTGCACCGTAAAGTGCTTTTAATGAAATGCCAGCTGAGAAGTGAGTAGGGACTATGACAACTTTAGCCTTATTATAAAATGGAGTTAAGTCTTCTATTGGTCCACAAAAGTTCAGTCTTTGCTCTAAATGATTAAATTGCTTATACCAGTCAGGGTTGGCTTCTCCAACGATGGAAACTTTGGAGTCGAATGGGAGTGAATGCGTTATTATAGGTAATACGTATTCTATAAACCATTTTATCCCGTGAGCATTGGCAGACATAGTATCCACTAACGGTCCTACAAAGATTATGTCCTGTCTTTTTTCAAAAGATGGAGCTTGTTTATTGATCTCTAATGGAATTGAGAGAACCTTGGATTGCAATCCGATTGAATTA
>JBILFC010000361.1:0-2528 GCA_044351785.1 Bdellovibrionota bacterium | reverse complement strand
ACATCCTTTGCGAGAGGATTGTTTTTTCATTTTCATAAACGTTTAGATTCATTAGGTTTCTAAACGTTCGCTCTTTTTTTTGACTCCGCCGTTTAACTAACACGGTTCTCTCACCCCCGGCAGGCCTTAGAAACCTGCCGGGGTTCACTTACATTTTTCTTTCCTTAAACTCAGCTCTTAGGAGAAGCACTATCAGGCAGATGATCATCTCTCACATCTGAAAGTATGACATAAAATGCATAAACAACACCAGGGATAAATCCAAGGCAAACAAATCTATGACCCTGGGAGCGCCGACCGTTCGGCTGAGTTCATGCTGAAGCCGCTAGTCGGCTATCGTAACTTTATCTATTTCCTATCTTCACTCCTAAGCTTGTACCACCTAGGAGCTTTTCAAACTTAATGATTCGACGGACTCACACAAATATTACAAGCACCTACATTCTTTCTTCCAAATTCGTCAACAAGCTGAGTCAGCTTATCTCTTCTGCTAGCAAGGTTATTACTTTCAAAATTATGCCGCAAACCAAATGCTACTATGGACCTATCAGGCTCATTCGCAAGTCTTTGATTAACCGGTTTATAATAAGGATTTCTAATACATACCCTATCAAGATTCAAAGTATACTGACTAGCGCTATCCTTGTATTCAGATCTCATTTCAGAAGAAAGTTGATTCAACCCATCTGTACAATGATTTGGGTTCGCAGAAACGTAATCACTAAACATAGGGTGGTCATTCAAATAAGAATAGTAATTTGTAGATACCGCAAAACAAATCTGACATTCGTGAGTTATATTCCTAAAGACTCTATTTAAATCATTATTCAAAAAATTCTGAAGCACCTGAAACGATCTTAACTCACACGCATCCCCTGTCAATCTATCCCGTTCACAATTATTATTTATATAAGTGTCAGATCCGCCTGAAACATGTGGACCCCTGTCGGTATTAGTAGAAAGACTTTCATCGTAATAAGGATTGCGATAACAAATATAAAATGATCTTGTAGAAATGGGACTGGTAGGGCGATCAACAAAAGGATTAAATTTAAGAATATCACTTCTGACTCTAGGATCATTTGGATCCACAAATCTGCCATTCTGGATATAACGACCGTCTTGAGTTCTCATAACAAAGTTATTCAAATCACTAGACTGGACGGTTTCCACCCTATTAAGGCGATCACACCTTGAAATCATAGGTGATGTAGTTGGGGTCGCCGTAGGCGTTGCGGTGGTGGTTGCCGTAGGCGTGGCAGTCGGAGTTGCGGTCAAAGTAGGTGTTGGTGTTGGGGTCGCAGTAAGAGTTGCTGTCGGAGTAGTTGTACCTACTGGTAATTCTCCCTCAAATCCTTCTTCTGGATTACCAAGTTCCGTTGCCTGTTCCGCCATAACAACGTTAATATTTAGAGCCAAGGCTGAGAATAAAAATATTAAAAAATTCTTCATAATAAAAAACAATTAATTAGCGAGTAGAATTCATAACTACATATTTGATGCGTTTTAAGCCCACAAGAGGTTTATTTATTATTATCTAAATCTAAAACGACACTGAAAAACAGCACAAGTAATTGAATTAATTCAGGTTAAGTTGCCTCATAAACATTCTTCTTTCCTTAAAATCAGCTCTTAGGAGAAGTACTATCAGGTAGATGATCATCTCTCACGTCTGAAAGTATGACATAAAAAGCATAAATAACACCAGGGATAAAACCAAGTATAGTTAAGACTAAACAAATCAAGACTTCATTCCCCACTCCCCGATTTAACAAGACTGCCACAGGAGGGATAATTATAGCCAACATTATTTCTATTACACGACTACTCACCGACTCGTTCTGATGAGTGAAAACTTTGTCCATATGAATCATGGTTTTCTAGTCCTATACTATTGTTTAATCAAATGATTATACCTTAGTAAGCTTCCGCATCTTCATGACGTACATCATACCGGCTACTACTTTCTAAGTTTTACGCACTTACTAATTCAGGATTGACTAGTCACCACTGATGCGATTTCATCTAACAACCTCATAACTAAAGTTAGGACAGCTGTTTTATATAATTTTATCGAATAGTCGTTCTTTAGAATTAAAGGCCTGTCTGTACATAATTGCATCTAAAGATTTTGAACTAAAGAGCATTATGCCATTAAAAAAATCACTAAACTTGTCTCAATCAGTGCACTCATTGTACTTTTGTTACTGACTATTTCTTGCACTTCGAGTGACAGTAGCATAGGTAGCTCAACTTCTCCCAAGTTACGAGGGATCACAAACCAGCTACCGGAAGAAGCTGCTACACCCATCAATCCTTGTGCAGAAAAGATCCCTGGCACTCCCTTAGGAATATCTTGTCTGCACTGCGCTCATCCTAAAGCTCAAGCTCAAGCAATTCAAATTGCTGAGACACTAAGAGATAGCTGCAGAGAAAATGTGGCCATGACAATGCTCGTCGATGGAACATTTGGGAATAATCGTGACTTTATGGGTGAGCTAGCAAGGATAACATCTGAATACGGAGCA
>JBILFC010000362.1:0-2528 GCA_044351785.1 Bdellovibrionota bacterium | reverse complement strand
ATCTTTATCTTTATATCTAGAGTTTTCAGATTTTAACTCAGGGGTGCTCATTCTGCACCTTCTAAAAGCTTAACTTTAGCATCGTATTCTTGAATTATAGACCAGCGTTTTTCAAGCATCTCTTCCATTGATTTTATGGCTTGATCTCTGGCTTCTATCATCCTTTCCATGCTTTTTATCGCATCGTCTCTACCTTTGACTAATAAGTTCATGCTTTTTATCGCATCGTCTCTATCTAGAATTAGTTGGTCTTGCTTAGCAATAAGTAAATCTTTTTCATTGATTAGTTGTTGTTGATTAATTAGACTGACCCTGAGTGGCATTGTCAGCTCTTCATCGTAGTCAAGCATGCTAAGCGCAGGCAAAAAGGCTCCACTAACTTTGCTAGCAACTTCAGAGAGATTTATTTCACTCTTAGATGCGCAAAATAAGTATGAGCCCTCAGGTACTTTGCTAATAATCTCTGTGTTATTAAGTATTGGGCCTTCTACATGAGACCCGAGCATAAAGCCCACTACTTTAATTTCAATTTCTTTGAAGTGTTCTTTTAGTAGTGAGTTGATTTCTTCTTTTGAGAATTTATGAAGATGATAAGGATTGGGACCATAGATTCTTTCGCATTTCTCATCGTAGCTCCTCTCAGGAACACTACCAATTAGTATCCCATCGTTTTTTAAAACTCTAGCAAGTTCTTTTAGAGCAGATTTAGGATCTGGGATATGTTCTAGGGTTTCTAAGCAGACAATTGTATCAAATGATGCATTAGGAAAATCAAGGCTACAAATATCTCCCTTACGGAATTCCGTCTTGTCAGCTTTAAAATTTTCATTAGCATACTTAATTTCTGCTTCTGAAATATCAACGCCCATGTAGGAACTTACTTCCGCTGATTCGCAGATGATCGCTGAACCATAACCAATACCGCAAGATATATCTAAGACAGAACCTTTAGCTAATAGAGAACTAAGTTTATATCTATGAGTATGTTCTGCAATGATTGCTTTTCTGTCACTTTGTAAGCTTATTCTTTCCATCGTACTTCCTATAGAATCTTCCAGCTTCTGTTAAGATTAATTAACCCAACAGATTCAAAATTATCTTTGATGCTAAATTCACACACTGGCACTGCCTCAGTATAAATCCCTAAGCCTTCTTCATCATTAATCGCACAGCGCCATTTATATTTACCTGCCAAGAGTTGCAGATTATC
Organism: Bdellovibrionota bacterium; assembly: GCA_044351785.1. Taxonomy (GTDB): domain Bacteria; phylum Bdellovibrionota_C; class UBA2361; order SZUA-149; family DAOLCO01; genus JAIYCX01. Next base: position 1,318 of record JBILFC010000362.1, on the reverse strand, counting down.
AAACTTAACTTGAACCTCTCCTGTTTCACCTGGCGCATGAGCGGGAATTTTATCCATTACAGAAGTCGCTCCGCAAACATAGAAGTCGTCATGTTTATATAAATTAAAAACAAAAGAAATTTTCCCTTGAAAGTCTCCCACGACCTTGTAGGTAAATGAAAATGTGACACTCTGTCCTGTCATTATTTCATTAACTTCTTCTCCCCTGAGATTAGTTAGCTTTGCCCCTGTGATTGAAATGTGATGGTTGTTGGAATTTTCGGTAACAGATTGAGCAACCGCATCACTTTGATCTTTTGTTTCTTCTTTTATGACTCTTGCTTTATTTGCTTTAGCGCGAATTTCACTCTCTTGATCATAAGAATAAGCATCCACTACATCACTTGAGTTACCGAAGATTACAACTTCACCATTTTTTAGATATAACGCCCTTTGACAGTATCCCTTTACCTGAAATGGGTCATGAGAAACAAAAAGGATTGTGCTCCCTTTAGATCTAATTTCATGAAACTTATCGAAGCATTTCTTTTGAAATGCCATGTCTCCGACAGATAAAGCCTCATCTACAATTAAGATATCTGGATCAACGTGGAATGCCACAGCGAATGCAAGGCGTGCGAACATTCCGCTTGAATAAACTTTAACAGGTTGCTCAATGAATTCCCCGATATCTGCAAAAGCTAGAATTGAGCTTAGTTTATGTTCTAGCTCTTCTCTTGGGATATTTAATAACATTCCGTTAAAGAATACATTTTCAATCCCGCTTAGCTCTGGATTAAAACCAGTGCCAAGTTCTAGTAAGCTTGAGATTCTGCCTCTTACGGAATATGTTCCACTAGAAGGAGTAAGAACTCCCGTCAGAATTTTAAGTAAGGTAGATTTTCCAGCTCCATTCTTACCGATGATACCTAGCGTCTCCCCTTTATAAACATCAAAAGTTACATCACTTAAAGCATGAAAATCAGTGTGGTATTTTTTCCTAAAAGGGTGCAGTGCTTCCTTAAGTCTATCAACAGGCTCTTTAAAGAGTTTGTATGTTTTAGAAAGTTTAGAAGCTTGTATTGCTATTTCTTGACTCATATTGCCCTTATATTACATCTGCAAAATGAGGTTTTAGCTGTCTAAATAGAACAGCACCACTAACAAATATCAGTAAACTAATAGTCCAGAAAACAAAAGTTCTAAAAAGTAAATCTCCTTCCCAGAACCATTGTTTATAAATTAAACTCTGTCTATATCCATCGATAATATAGAAGGCGGGATTAAGTTTAAAGTAGATTTGGTACTTCGGATTAATGCTTTCAATGTCCCACATTAT
>JBILFC010000098.1:0-9619 GCA_044351785.1 Bdellovibrionota bacterium | reverse complement strand
TATCATTTGCTATCACCCTTTGATTCAGGGTTCACAGTCCCTGCTTCGTATTCTGAAGTCGATCAAAGAATTCAGGCAAGCTTAGAGAAACGAAAGAGAAAGGAATAGTCATCGCGAAAGGCGTGTTCCTGAAAGGTTTTGAGATTCCCGAATCACAAAATCCAAAGGAAGATGCTTTTCCATTTTAAAATCACCTACCCCCTATGCCTCTTTAACACCATATCCTTAATGCTTCAGATTGGTGGATCTTAGTCACTACAAATGTCCATTTCCGTTTAAGCAGTTCTAATCATTTCTCAGCTTCTTGAAACAATCCTTCAAATAATACGATAATAAAAGTAAAGACTTATTACGCAAAATAGTCAGAAGTTTAGAGTAGTTTTACTGCTTTGACATGCTGATTCTGCAAATATTCTCAAATCAAGAAGAATAAAAAGTATCGTAAGTTATTTAAAGGAAGAAAACCAATAGGTTAGTAAGGAAAGTTAAGTTTAAAGAGAATGTGCAACTAAATATAGTTGCAACTGGACTCTTTATCAGATAAGATAAATAGGAAGAGCTCGATAAGGACGTTGTGGGTCAAAAGGAAAAGTTAATAGAGCGTTTGAAGCGGCTACCAAGGGACTTTACATGGCAGGAATTGACGACACTATTAAAATCTCTTGATTATGCTGAGGCGAAACAAGGTAAGACAGGCGGTTCTAGGAGGCGTTTTGTTCATGAATCCAAGCCACCTATTACTCTACATAAGCCACATCCAAGCAGCATAGTTAAATTTTATGCAGTTAAGGAAGTGTTAAAATTTTTAGAAGAAGAGGAGCTAATATGAGCGATTTAATGGAATACAAAGGCTATTTCGGATCTGTTCAATACAGTAACGAAGACAAAACTTTTCATGGTCGCTTAGAGTTTATACGAGCGTTAGTAACTTATGAAGGTGATAACGTAGAGTCCCTAACGCAAGCATTTGAAGAAGCTGTTGATGACTATCTTTCACTTTGTAAAGAACAGGGGACTGCTCCTGAAAAGCCTTTTCGTGGAACCTTTAATGTGAGACCTGGTGCTGAGCTACATCGTCGTGCCGTTCTTTATGCTCGTGAGAAGAAGATCAACTTAAATCAACTTATTAGTGAAGCTCTAAAAAAATTCCTTCCTTCTACTTAAGGGTTAGTAAGACAATAGCTTCCCCCTAAAAACCTGTTTACTTACAGGTACTTTTGTGGTCTTTTGCTGGTGGAAATTCGCCTTGATCGAATAGCAGTACATTATAAATAGTTTAAGACTAGGGTATCTAAATTACCTAGGGATTCCTTTGATTAGTAAGAAAGTTTTACATGCTCTAGTGCTGTCTACTGCTAGCATCCTTCTATTGAGTGGGATAGTTGTCGCTGAGGAGGTTTCGGTTGAAGAAAAGTCTCTTTGCGTTAAGCCGTCCTATAGCCGAATCCCAGGGGAAGAAATTATTCCTATCAATCCTAACTTTTGTGAAAAGGAAGTTGTTAGGGAGAATTCTGAAGACGAGTATCAAACAATTTATAACCGATGGAACATGTTCTATCAGGGTAAATGGTACGACCCATACAATCAAAATATTTTAAAAGGTGATTTGCCTCTATTTGGTTCACCTGGTCATGAGTGGTTTCTTGAATTGGATTTTACAAGTTTATCTCTAGTAGAAGGAAGAAACCTTCCAACTCCAGTAGGAGGGGCTTCAACTGAAAGACCTGATACGAATAATACATTCGGCAGGACTGATCAGTTAGTAGCTGAAGAGAATTTAATTTTTCAATTCGCTTTAATAAGAGGAAATACAGTTTTTAAGCCTCAAGAGTTCGAACTAAGAGTTACGCCTATTCTAAATTTTAATTATGCTAATGTTGATGAGACTGGATTCTTAAGAGTCGATCCATCAAGGGGGTCTGATCGGGACGATTTTCACTTCGGTTTTAAAGAACTATTTGCAGATATTCACGTAGCGGATCTATCTGAGCGGTATGACTTTGCTTCAACTAGACTTGGAATTCAAAGATTTAATGCGGACTTTAGAGGATTTGTATTCTTCGATGAGGCACCAGGGGCAAGACTCTTCGGCACATTAGATAATAATAAGTATCAATGGAACCTAGCTTGGTTTTCAAGACTTGATAAAGATGTGAACTCTCTTCAGAATAAAGTTTTCGATATGAGAGATGAAGAGGTAATAGTTGCTAATCTTTATCGCCAAGATTTATTCTTTCAAGGACACACCGTTCAAGGAGCAATAATTCACAGAGAAGATACAGCCGGGGATGATGACTTTCACTATGATGAAAATGGATTTTTAGTTCGGCCGTCTTCAATAGGAGATGAAAGACCTAAGAATGTTTATAATACATACTTAGGATTTAACTCGGATGGTCACATCGGGCCCATTAATATTAATTCTTCCTACTACTATACCTTCGGATCTGAAAGTTATAATGCGATCTCACATAGACCTACACAAATCAGTGCTCAGATGGGAGCCCTTGAAGTATCACATGATTTTAACTGGATTAGATTAAAAGCTTCAGCATTTTATGCTTCAGGAGATAAAGATCCTTTTGATGGGAAGGCAACAGGCTTTGATACAATCTTTGATAATCCGCAATTTGCAGGCGGTGATACTTCATACTGGCAAAGACAAGGCATTCCTTTTATCGGTGGTGGTGGGGTTGCTTTAGTAAATAGATTTAGTTTGCTTCCAGATTTAAAACCTGGGAAAGAACAAGGTCAATCTAACTTTGTAAATCCAGGACTAAGACTATATAATCTGGGAGCAGACTTTTCTTTAACACCTAAGTTACAACTTACATCGAACGTTACTTATTTGCAGTTCGATAAAACTGAAGTTTTAGAAACCTTAAGACAGGACGCTTCTATCGATGAAAATATTGGTGTGGATCTATCAAGCGGAATTATTTACAGACCATTTTTAAATAATAATGTTCAAATTAGAATGGCTGGAGGGGCCCTATTTCCTGCTAAAGGACTTCAAAATTTATATGGTGATGATACTTTGTATCACGGATTTACTAATCTGATTTTTAATTATTAGAATGCTTTTAAGAGTTATCAAAAGTTTTTGTCTGATTTTTTCTTTAAGCATAGTAAGTGCTGATGATTCTGTTTTTAAAGCTAGTGTTGGCTGTATGGACTGTCATACTAAGACTGACGCTCCTAGTATGCATAAATCTAAAGCAGTAAATTTAGGATGCGCAAGCTGTCACGGAGGAAATCCAGATATTAGAGCGGAAGGGGTATTTTCTGGTACTGAAATTTATAATCAATTAAAAGATAGTGCTCACATACTTCCTAAAAATAAAGAATTATGGAAAACCTCTGCTAATCCTGAAAGAACTTATACCGATCTTTTAAAAGAAAGTTATGAATTTGTTAAGTTCGTAAATCCAGGAGATCTAAGAGTAGCAGAGGAAACTTGTGGTGGGTGTCATGCTGATACAGTAAGAGCCGTAAAGAAAAGTTTAATGACAACAAGTGCCATGCTCTGGGGCGGGGCTTCTTATAATAACAACATTTTACCTTTTAAAGTTTATAAACTTGGTGAGAGTTATGATAAGGATGGAAATCCTCAGAAGTTATTAGAGACTGAACCATTAAATGATTATGACACCCTAAAAGGTAAACTTCCTTCCTTACTTCCACTACCTCAGTGGGAAGTGGTGCCACCGGGGGATAATTTTAGAGTCTTTGAAAGAGGTGGGAAGAATATTAAATCTCAATTTCCTGAGATTGCTAATCCTAATCCATTAGAGGAAAGTGGAAAGCCTGATAACCTTCAATCTAACCGGGGAGCAGGTACGGGTTCAAGGATTTCTGTACCTGTACTTAATATTCATAAGACTAGGTTAAACGATCCGCATTTATCCTTAATGGGTACGAATGATCACCCCGGAGACTACAGACAAAGTGGTTGCACTGCTTGTCACGCGATATATGCGAATGATAGATCGTGGTTTAGCTCGGGGCCATTTGGAAAGTTTGGAAATGAGGGGAAGTCACAAACCATAGATCCCACAATTTCAAAATCAGAGCGCGGACATCCTTTAAAGCATGAATTCACACGCAGTATCCCTTCAAGTCAGTGCATGACTTGTCACATGCATCAGCCCAATATGTTTGTGAATTCTTATCTCGGTTACACTATGTGGGACTATGAAGCTGATGCTCCTCATATGTGGCCTAAGGAACAAAAGCATCCAACAAATGAAGAGATGTTTAAATCTTTAGATCATAATCCCGAAGAAGCAGCGACAAGAGGCCTATGGACGGATCTTGATTTTTTAATCTCTGTATATGATCGAAATGAAAACTTAAAGAATACTCAGTTTGCAGATTATCATGGGCATGGTTGGAATTTTAGAGCGGTCTTTAGTAAGGATAGAGAAGGCAATCTTTTAGACAAAGATGGTAAGTTAGTAAGTGAGGAAGATCCTAAAAAGTTTGAAAAAGCGGTTCACATGATGGATATTCATGCTGAAAAAGGAATGCACTGCGCGGATTGTCACTTCGGTCAGGATAGTCACGGCGATGGGCATATTTACGGAGAAGTTGCTCAAGCGGTTGAAGTCAGATGTCAGGATTGTCATGGTACTGTTAAAAGTGATGCGACATTAAAACCAAGTGGTCCCGCGGCTAAAGATGGTAAGGGCGATTTTAGTACTATGAGAACACCTTTCGGTGATCTTAGATTTTTCTGGAAAGGAGAGGACCTTTATCAAAGATCGAATATTGATCCAAAGCTTGAATGGAGAGTAAAGCAGGTAAGAGACACGATAGATCCTAAGAGTAAGGATTATAATCCTAAATCGGCTAGTTCTAAATTGACAGTTAAGTTAGGAGCTGAAGATACAAGGCCTAAGGAAGTTTCACTTTCTAAATTTAGTGAGAATGAAACTAAACTGGCCCACGAGGATGAAAAAATTTCTTGTTTTAGTTGTCATTCTTCATGGGTTACAAGTTGCGCAGGCTGTCACCTCCCTGTTCAAGCTAACTGGAAAAAAGAGTCTAAACACTATGATGGTAAGCAAACTAGAAACTGGGCAAGTTATAATCCTCAAGTAGCTAGAGATGAAATGTTTCAGTTAGGAATTCACGGGACTGCCAAGAATCATGTAATTGCACCTGTTAGGTCATCTAGTGCGTTAGTCTTAAGTTCTTCTGATATTAATAGGCAGAAGATTTATGTTCAACAACCACCAACTGCTGCTAGTGGACATTCATCTCAAGCGTTTGCTCCGCATTTCCCGCACACCGTAAGAGCTAAGGAAACTAAGCAGTGTGATGATTGTCATTTATCTAAAAAAGGAGACAATAACGCCATCATGGCGCAACTTCTTTTACTGGGAACGAACTTTGTAAACTTTATGGGCTATCATGCTTATGTTGCTACTGGGGATGAGGGCTTTGAAGCGGTTCAGGTAACAGAATGGGATGAGCCTCAGGCAGTAATAGGTAGTTTTCTACATAAATATTCTTATCCTGAGTGGTTTAAGGATCATCAAGAAAGAGATTTAGAATTAGAATCTTCTAAAACTTTAAGTGATCCGGGATCTGGTACTACTACTAAGGTGCAACTTAGAGGTGAGTATTTATACTCAGTAGCAGGCTCAGGAGGAATGAGAGTATATGATGTTGCAGATGTTGGAAATAAGGGATTCTCTCAAAAAGTATTTACTTCTTTATTCTCGCCCCTTGGTCAGGATACACATATAGCAAGTAAGAATGCTACTTCATTCGCTCTTCCTACTAATATGCCGATAGCTCCTTTTAGGAATCAGTTACCTGAGAATCAAGAAACACCACTTCATGAGATTTATCATTATGTAGTGATCACTGATAGTGAGGAAGGTCTGATTTTAGCTAACGTAGATACTTTGGCCGATGCTGATCCTAGAAATAATTTTCTTGAAAGGGCTCTTACTTGGAACGAGGGTGGAATTTTAAACGGAGCGAGTACTATTACTCTTGCTGGATCAATTGCATATATTGGAACTAAAGATAAGTTGGTAATTCTTGATTTAGATAAGCCACTCTCTCCTAAAGTATTAAGGACTTTAGATTATAAAGAGATTAAGGGAATAGAAGTTCAGTTTAGATATCTATTTTTAGTGGATAAAGATGGGCTTCATGTTGTGGATGTTACAAAGCCAGAACAAGCTAAGAAAGTTGAAGGTGCGGATATTAAATTAGGTGATGCGAGGAATTTATATCTAGCAAGAACTTACGCGTACATTGCTGGTGGTAAGGATGGATTAATAATAGTTGATATTACAAAACCTGAGTTGCCTTATGTGTATATGAGTTATAATGCGGGCGGTAAGATTAACGATCTTTATGATGTTAAAATTGCTACCACAAATGCTAGTCTTTTCGCTTACCTAGCAGATGGGGTGAATGGATTAAAGGTTTTACAGCTAACTGATCCTGAAAGAGTACCTACTTTTTATGGCTTCTCGCCTAAGGTTAAGCCAGAGTTAATTTCATCGAGAAGAACCGAGGGGCCTGCTCTTAGCATCTCAAAACCACTAGATAGAGATAGGGCTGTGGATGAAACTGGTAATCAAGTTAGTGTCTTCGGGCGGATTGGTTCTAGGCCATTTAATCTAGAGGAGATGAGAAAGTTGTTTCTTAATTTAGGTGGTGCGCTGTATACAGTTGGAGAGTAAGCTACAATAACTTTGGTGGTTTGGAGCTTTAGTGGTTTGGATTAATTCTTTTTTAAGAAATTGATATGAGACATAAATTCCTTAAGGTTGTCTTCTTTGTTTTTGGTTATCTAATTTTAATTGGTAACACTTACTCTCAGACAATTACTATGACTGAGCCAGCAGTTCAGGTTACTTTACCTGAGGGTGATGATTACTTTAAGAATCAATTGCTTAATCCGAGAAATTTTAATGAATTTTCTGAAGCTGGGGTAGAAAGAAATTACGGCGCTAATACTATCGCAATCTCTAATGGTATATGGTCAGCTACGGCAGAGCCATCGGCTGATGCGTTAGATCCAGATAAGAGTTCTGCATATTTTTTGCCACTGACCCCAGGGATTAAGGATGGGGCTAACTCAGTGCCGATTCAGACCGATAAACAAGCGATTAACTTTGGACTTAAGTCGCCTATCGATACGAATAAATATAGCTTACTTTCATTTAGAAAGAATGTCTTTTCATCTAATGTAAGTGCTGTTACCCAGGTCGGCGTTTCTTGGGAGAATGATATAAATAAATCAAGTTACATGCCTCTCTTAGCTACTAGTTCTCGCGGACTAAGGGATGATGGGTTTGAACATGTCGGTGGCTTTAGACCTAATTACTTTGGTTGGTTTATTCACTCTTTTGATTTAAAAGATTTGAGTAAATCATTTTCTCAGTCTTTTGGAACTTGGGCCAATTCTGTCTACGCTCTTAGAATTGATCTTTCAGTAGGCGGCCAGTCTGGTAATATTCATTCTATTGATTGGCTAAGACTTGTTGATCCTAATTCTGCTCCCGATGTAAGAGTTAGTTGGCAGACGATCGATCCTAATGCAAATTCATCTATTGTTTATACATTATTTATAGATAGCGATTCCGTAGGCTTTAATGGTACTCCTATTGCGGTCTTCCCTATGGGGCAAGATCCTCAAACTTACACATTTAAAAGTGCTATGCTTCCTCCAGGAGAATATTATTTCTATGTAAATAGAAACCTTCTAACAGGAGCAGCTCCGGGTGCACCAGGAACTAATAGTAATTATAGCGCTAAGTTGAAGATTAATAGCGCTCCAGGAATTGCTTTTTCTTCTCCCTCGGCAATCTCAGGTAGGGATTATGCAACTGAAGTTAGAGGGGATACTTGGGATATGAGGGAGATTACTGATGTAGAGAATGCTAATACTACATTTCCTAATTCGGATAGGAATTATACAGGAGCTACTATTGTAGATTCTAATGAGGCTTTTTTCGCTGGCAAGCTTTTTAGCGCAAGCACAAATTCACAGACAGGTATTGATGACTCTTTAGCACTTTCTAAAAAACCTGCAATTCAATTGAAACCATCTACTTCTAATCCAATTGATCCTAAGGAGTATCGATACCTTAATTATAGATTAAGAGTAGACACTGTAAATCATACAACGAGTGAGTTAAGAGAGAAAGATGAGTTCTATACTGCGCCAGTTTTTTGGAATACTGGCTCGACAGTCGATACAGGAAAAGGGAAAAAAGATTTAGTTTTTAGAGGATGGAAAACGTATTCACTTGATTTGTGGGATTCTAATAGTATTCAGGATCAAGCATGGTTTGATTTAGCTTCGGTTAGTACCTTAAGGATAGTGCCTGCAGGAGCTCTTACAGCAACACCTTTTGAATTTGATTTTGTGACTCTTAATAAAGAAAATCAACCTATCGATGGTAAATTTCCAATTAAAATTACTTTTGATGATCAAGATAATTCTGTCTTAAATGGAGAGGTTTATTATGATACGGATAATCAAGGGTTCGATGGGACATTAATTGCTAATTTAACAAATATAACAACTGGAATAACGGATGTAATATGGGATACTTCATCTCTTGTATCCGGCGGTAGATTTTATATTTACTCCGTAATTACTGATAGCGTAAATGTTCGCAGACAATATTCTCCAGTTGAAGTTGTAGTACCTTCACAGAAAATACAAGGAGCACCTCCATTAGATTTCGATGGTGATGGTACTAGTGATAGAGCTATATTTAGGCCTTCTAATGGTAAGTTCTATCAACGAAGATCATCTTCAAACCAACTTGTTTCTGTTTCTTGGGTGAAGGGCGATAAATTTTTTCCAATCCAAGGTGATTTTAATGGAGATGATAAGTCAGATCTTGCTGTTGTGTTTGAGCATTATGGGTATATGGGATGGTATACCCATTTTTCTGGTACTACGACTGTAAAGAGTTATCTATGGGGTTATCCAACAGATCAACGAGCTGTAGCTGATTATAATGGTAATGGTAAAGATGAAATTGCTGTCTATAGAAACGGTCTCTGGTATGTTGTTGATGACACAACTGGAGGAGTCAGTGTTAATGCTTGGGGGATGGAGGGCGATGTTCCTGTTCCCGCAGATTATGATGGGGATGGTAAGGATGATATCGCGGTTTTTAGGCCTTCTGAAGGTAATTGGTATATTCTTAATTCCTCTTATTTAGATGGAAAGAATGATGTTTATGCATGGGTTGCTCAGTGGGGTCTAGATGGCGATATTCCTCTAAGGGCTGATTGGGATGGTGATGGGAAAATAGATTTATCTGTATGGAGACCATCTACTGGTACTTGGTATGTTAAGAATTCTAGAGATAACACTATCAGAATTAAGCAGTGGGGACTTCCTAGTGATACTCCAATTGTAGGTGATTATGATGGTGATGGTACAATAGATTATACTATATTTAGGCCAGGTGAATCGAATTGGTATAGTAGCTTTAGAACAGGTCAAACTAATGTGACTCAGTTAGGATTACCATCAGATAGATTACCTGCTAAGTAATTTCTTAGAAGGTATCGATAATATCTGAATTTTTAGCTGGGGATGTGTTCGTAGTTGGTGTAGATGAATTCG
>JBILFC010000097.1:0-9621 GCA_044351785.1 Bdellovibrionota bacterium | reverse complement strand
CCCTTGTTAATAATAATGAAGTAGAATGGTCTGTAAGCATCCCTTGTGGCGCACTGATGGTTGATAATAATGGCACATATATTAATCAAGCAATTTATCTTCCCCTAGAAGTAAAGCAGTACTTAAATAAAATTTTAGTTACTGAGTCTGAACTACCATTGATTGGATCTGGAGGAACATTTCGAGCTTTTGAACGTTTAATTTCTAATTTAGGTATTCAATCTTCTGAAAGCATTACAAGATACATGGAAGCCTTCTGTCTTTTAGAAAGTTGTTCTGGTGATGAATTTATTAAATTAACTGAAGAACAAAAAGAAAGGCGAGATCTCATTCCTCAAGGCCTAGGTATTCTAAGAGAAATTTTATTGAAGACAAATCCTAGTGATATCTACGTTACTAAATATTCACTAAGGCATGGTCTTTTAAAATCTCTTATTCTGCCTTATCTTCCTGACCTCTACTACGAAGGACCTTCGGGATTGAAGGTAGGATTGAACTAAATAAGATAAGACTTATAATCGCTAGAGATACAAATGGAGATATATGGTAGAAATCTTCTGACAACATCTTTACTCCCACAAAAATAAGAATAAAAGATACCCCTACGGATAGATACTCAAACAGACTCATTAATCCAGACAAAACGAAATACAAAGAACGTAAACCTAAAATCGCGAATAAATTACTAGAGTAAACCAAAAAAGGATCCGCTGTAATTCCTAGAATAGCCGGGATAGAATCTAACGCGAACAACACATCTGTTAACTCCATAACTAATAAAACAACGAATAGTGGAGTGGCGTACAATAAGCCCTTTTCTATTATAAAAAATGCCTGTCCTTCGTAGTCTACCTTGGTTCTGACGAAACGACGTACTACCTTTAAAATAACATTACTCTCAAGATCGATGTCATCTTTTAAACCAGACAAGGTCCTAATACCTGTAATTAAAATCAATCCCCCGAATACGTAAGTAAGCCACTGAAATCTCTCTAATAGTATAACCCCAGCATAAATCAACGCACCTCTAGTAATTATAGCTCCTAGTACTCCCCAAAACAGGACTCGATGCTGATATTTTGGCTTTACTGAAAAATAATTAAAGATAACTATAAAGAGAAATAAATTATCAACACTAAGAGACTTCTCTACGACATATCCCGTTAAGAATAAAATGGCCTGTTCAGTGGAATGATAATACCAAATACCAGCGGCAAAAATCAGTGATAACAAGATCCAAAAGATTGTCCACATGCTAGCTTCCCTAAAGCCAACTTCATGTGAATTTTTATGGAAAACCCCTAAATCAAGAATTAAACAAACTGCGACTATCGAGAATAATACAACCCAATCAACACCCATTTAAAATTCCTTTCGAAAATTACTAACTATTTAAAATATAAAACTATATCGTCTTCCGCCCAGTGAATGACATACTTATCGTCACATCGTCAGCATACTCAAGTTCACCGCCCTTAGGAAGCCCTTGGGCTAATCTAGAGATTACTATATCCTGAGAATCCAGCAAGTTAGAAAGATACATGGCCGTAGCATCCCCTTCTACTGTTGTGCCTGTCGCTATTATGACTTCTTTAATGGGCAAATCAATTGGATCTATCGAAGTCTTAGTTAACTTATCTAACCTTGATAGAAGTTTCTCAATTGTTAAGTTCTCTGGCTTCACACCCTTTAATGGTGACCATACTCCATGCAATACATGATAAAGTCCACGGTAAGCACCACTTCTCTCTAAAGAGAATATATCCGCTGGCCTTTCGACTATACAGAGCTGATCACTAACCCTGGATGGATCAGAACAGATAATACATAATTCCTCATCTGAAAGTCCCCCACAACAACTACACCACCTTAGAGTTTCCTTTGCACTAGAGATAGATTCAACAAGATTTTTCACATCACTACTTGATTTAGATATCAAATGATAGGCGATGCGGTATGCACTACGCTCCCCGATACTTGGTAACTTCCCAAGTTCAAATACCAATTTCCTTAAACTTCTAGGAAGCATCTAGTAAATCCTTACTTTCCCGTATCTGGCACTATTCTTTCTATCTTACTACCTTCAAAAACTTCTAACATAGCTTTAACGGCATCTGCATTTCTAGCTTCATCATCGATTTTCTTGATAACGTTCCTTTTCTTATCCTCAATCACCGCCTGATTAGAGCCCTGTATTATATGACTACTCTTAACAGCAGTATTCATAGAATTTTCTTCAGATACTGCTTCCTGAAGGGTTACTTTCCAAGAATGCACTCTAGAAAAATGGCCAAGATGAGTTTTTAAAGTTTCTAGAATCGTTTTATCTTTAAAATTATCAATAACAAACGCCATACCCTTTACGGAAAGTACTCCATTGTCTCCACTTACAAAAAAATCAACCGGTGCTACTCTGTTCAGATACGTGACTAAAAGTAGTTCTCCCTTATCCTTTAAAAAGGCTAGAAAGGATGTCCAATTTAGTGGGCCAGAATTAGATATTTCTTGATCGTTGTCTTCTTCAGAATCTAAATTTTCTTCCGCTTTAGAATTATTAACCACTGGAGTTCTTGATATTTTATGAGCTACGGGACTAGCACTAGAGATTGTGCGACCTGCCAACTGATTTTTAACATTCAACACATTTCGACAAAAACAAAGCTTTACTACGCCAGCCTCCATCACTGCTTGTGCGAACTCACTCCTAACGCAAACTTCTGCTATCTCACGTCCCATGTCAAAAAGTAAGGAAAAGTAATCAGCATCTTTAGACTCAACTATCATATGAAGCTTTTCGACTTGAATGTCGCTTAACTCTTCAAGCTCCACAAATCTCTGCAAAGATTTCTCTCCTCTTCTCTTCGCTAGAGAAAAAAGAAAAGTTAACCGTAAAGTAGCGACGAAATCAGACAAATACGCTCTAATATCTAGTCCTCTATTAAAAGCAAAAGAAACTTTCTCTATTGCCTCATCCTCAGACTCATTAATGAAGCCCTCAATTAAGCCCATGAAATAAGAACTATCGAGTGTTCCTAAAACTTCCGCAACATAGGCAGTAGATAAATCGGTCGTACTCAGTGATAAGATTCTATCAAGTAAGCTACTGGCATCTCTCATTCCACCATCAGCGGTTCTAGCTAAGATCTGAACCACTTCCTTATCCAGAGTTAAGCCCTCCATAGTAAGTATTGTATTCAACTGATTCACAATGTCACTAACCAAGAGCCTCTTAAATGTATGCTCCTGGCATCTAGAACGCACAGTATCTGGAATTTTATGGGACTCAGTAGTAGCGAGGATAAATATTGTATTTGGTGGCGGCTCTTCTATACTTTTTAATAAAGCATTAAAGGCGGAAGTTGAAAGCATGTGAACTTCATCGATGATGTACATTTTATATGCAATACCTGGGGGTGGACTTGTATATAAAGTTTCTATAAGCGTCCTAACATCTTCAACGCTATTATTAGAAGCACCGTCAATTTCAACTACTGCTAAATTATTACCTCGGGTGATATCAATGCAGTTAGAACATTTACCACATGGAGCAATTTCTCCTTCTTTTAAATCCCGACCAGTGCAATTTAAAACTTTTGCTAAAATTCTAGCACAAGATGTTTTACCTACACCCCGTGGGCCACTAAATAAAAGCGCATGGGGAACCCTATCTCTAATTACCGCATTGGTAAGGGCAGTTGTTACATGTCCCTGACCAGTCACTTCAGAGAATGACTGCGGACGATACTTTCTTGCAAGAACTAAGTAGGACATAAATAAGGTTAAAACTTTTTTAAAAAGGTACTACAGAATGCAAAGTATGAAAAGATGAACGAGAAATGATCAAGTGTTCATAATTCTCCCGTAATTGAGGCGTTTAAGTATAACAAAAGCAGAGTGTACATTTAGTACATGAGCATTTTGGAATACTTAAACAACGAAAAGTACGGGAAATTATGGACACTTGCAAAGAAAGTGGCCGAATCACATCACAGAAGGTTAGTACTACCGTTGCTTCCTTTCGGATCTGGCGGGGTTTGCACGCCCCCTTGTATGATTCGACCATAGAGGGGAGGCCATTTACCTTAAGCATATATATATGACAAGAGATCTTAAAGATCTTATTAGAAAATATCCAGCTAACCCACTGTAATCACACGAATCCTGAATTATTTTTAAAAAAATATTTCCCTTGCGCCACAGATTATTCAGATCTGTTTAAATCTGTACGATCCTAATCTTAGCACGATGATAAACATCAAAAGCACGTAAAAACTTTAATAGACAGTATTTTTAAAGGAAAGACAAAATGGAAATCGCAGCAGTACAAAGAGAACAAGCACAGATCGTAAAAGAAGAAGCAAAAAAAGTGGACCCACAATCTGAAGAAAAAAGAGAGATTAAAGCTGACTCCGAAGAGAAGGAACTAGTCGCCAGAGCAGAAAGAAATAAACTAGAAGTAGGTAGCGAATTTAGCGCCACCGCATAATAGAAATCACGAATTAAAATCATTAATAACCGTGCTGGCCCTAGGGGACGACTCCTAGGGCTTTTTTTGGAGTGATATTCTTCAACTAAGAATCAATTAACCAATCTGCAATACCTATAATATCAATCTTCACACCGTTTACAATTTCTGAAACGCTAGGACCCATAGTAATGACCTTACATGAGATCGCCCCTAATTCTGATTTAGCAGAAACCAACGATCTTAATTCTCTCTCCCTGGTCTTAGCTGATTCTAGACTATATGATACCTGCAACAATTCAATTTCTCCAGCACTATTTCTAGTTAAAAAATCTACCTCATGCCCTTCTCTTGTCTGATAGTAAAAAAGCGATGCATTCACTTCAAATCCTCTTCTTATTAATTCTATAAAAACTATATTCTCCATCAAATTCGAATCAGAGCCCATTATATTGACACTCTTAAAATTGATGTATCCATGGTCAATTGCATATAATTTTCTATCTGCCTTCATTCTAAGCCTAGGCTTAAAGAAAAAGGGCTGTAGCTCAAGAAATAGATATGCTTCATTAGCATACCCTAAATATTTCTTGATAGTATTAACCGTCAGAGCCTTTTCTAAATCCTTTTCCAATTGACGATAACTGACCTTG
This sequence comes from Bdellovibrionota bacterium, assembly GCA_044351785.1. GTDB lineage: Bacteria > Bdellovibrionota_C > UBA2361 > SZUA-149 > DAOLCO01 > JAIYCX01. Next base: position 4,503 of record JBILFC010000097.1, on the reverse strand, counting down.
CTACAAATAGAATGCGCAAGCCTATTATAAAGTGATGAAATTAAATTAACATTTCGTAGTTTATACTTTTTAACAATATCTCTTAAAACAATCGAATCAAATAACGTATTGATGTAGAGGCTTGGATTTTCTCCTTTTAAAATTAGATCTGGATATCCGCTAGAATTTTTGTATGCGTTATATAATGCATTCTTTTCGGCCTCATTTCCATTTTTATATTTAAAAAATTCTAAGAAACTAAACGGCAATACATTTAAGGCAGCATAACGTCCAGTCAAGGAACTTGCCAAGTCACCAGACAAAAGCTTCGTATTCGATCCTGTCAAAACAAGATTTACTCCTCTCCTATGAAGTTTATTGGCTAATTGCTCCCATTTTTCTAAGTGCTGAATTTCATCTAGAAATAAAATCTCGGGATTGCTATAGCTCTGCATTAAAGAATCAATAAGTAAATCTGAATCTATTGTCGAAGGAAGAAGATCATCTTCAAAATTAAAATATCCAAATTTACTTTCTGAAAGCGCCTGAAAAGCGAGAGTGGACTTGCCCGCCCTTCTCGGCCCGGTAATGACCTTTATTAAAGAAGACTGCAGTAGGCCTTTTAAAACTGTTGTTTTATCCCTAGTGACCTTGGGCGTAGCTAGAATAAAGTCTCTTTCTGCTTTTTGCTTACTTATTATATTGTTCAATAGATCCTTCATAATGAACAATATACCCCATTATTGTTCATTACGTCAAAGATATTCAACTATCGATACTAATAACAACTTATAATTATTAGATATTTCATAAGTAGCTCCTAACAAATGCATTCGCGACCCAATTTAACATATCAAAACAATGCAAAAACCCTTGACAAATCTTGGTTAAAATAATATGTTATTGCGTCGGGATGACAAACAAAAAAGGTTAGTTTGTCTCCAACATGCGCACACACCAGGCTACCAATCCAGAGGAGATAAGATACTAAGCTGATTCACTTCGAATCAGCAGTTCTCCGTTGAAGGATTTGGTTATGGCTGGTTCAGGTCTGCCCCAGGTGGGCTACCTATTGTTGTGGCATGCAGGTCTTCGCTGGGTAACTCCAACGAATCACATGCTTATCGGAGCTGCGGACGAGTGCACTTTGTGCATTTTGGACGAACATGTTTCGAGAAGGCATTGTGAAATCTGCGTAGATGGTGAATCGGTGTGCTGGATTCGTGACTGTGGTTCCACCAATGGAACATACATTAACGGACTTCGCATACGGACAAACCAAATCGTAAGATTGACCAATGGAGACATCATAGACTTGCTGGGTGGCGTGACTTTCCTAGTCATGTCCTGCCCGCTCGAAAACATCAAGAAGCTTGTTGCAACTTGATGGCTATGAGGGATGATAAATTGGTTTTTCCAGTTTGTCATCCTCTCCATTTAATTCATCTTTATGATGCGCATATCATATTAACTAGCAATTAAGGTCAACCAGCTCCCCACTTGCATACCGATGCAAAATACTAACCTTACCGCCTCAACATCAACAATCCACCCACCCCAGCAATAATTATATTCTTCAAGCGAAGTATCAAAGAAATTGCTAGCGCTTCGGGGCTTGTCATCCCTACTTTAGTTAGAAGAAATACAAATGCTCCTTCTTGAACTCCAAGCCCACCAGGGGTTATTGGAATTGTAAGTATTAATAGTACCATTGGCACAACGGCGCCTAGGCTTAGTAAATCAAGATTTTCAATACCAACAGACTTTCCAGCTAGATAGGTATTAATAATTGTTAGAGCATGAAAAACTGCAGACCAAAGAAAGGATTTTAAAATTAGGGTATTAGAAAAGCTAACTTCTTCTTTCAAGGATTCCAAAAAACTAATTATTTTACCGAAGCCCCTTTTAGAAGAGAATGGTTTTATTAATTTAAGAATAATATTTAAAGAAAAAACTCTAAAGGACCTTAAGAAAAATAATCCTCCTCCAAGGATGCAAACACATAGAAATAGTAATACTTTTACTCCAAAGGCTTTTAGCAACTCTGGGCTTAGGGCTAATGACAAAGAACTTAAAACTAGCATCATTAACAAACCAGTCAGTCTTTCAAAGAATGTTGCTGAAAGCGCCTTTGCTTGACTGTTTACTTTATTACCTAAACTATAACTTCTAGCTAAATCACCACCGATAGTAGACGGCGCGAATAAATTAATAAAATAACTAATGGTATAAAGTTTCATTAAGTGAAGAATACTTACGCTTCCTTCTAAAAAGAGAGACCACTTAACACTACTCGCCCAGATCATAGGCAATGAGATCAGAAGGAACAGAATGAAATAAAAAGCATTTAGATTTTTTAATTGATCTAGTAACTCAGCTAGACCAACAAAATAAAAAAGAAAAATTAGAACCAGGCTTGCTAAGAATAACTTAGCAAGCCTTTTAAAACTCTGATGCCGTATAGTTGGTATCAATTAAGTTTACTGATTAAGATTTAAATGGATTCTTAAATACAGCGGAATCTCCAAGCATTTCTTCAATCAAAAGAAGCCTGTTATATTTCTCAACTCTCTCACCTCTACACATAGACCCAGTCTTAATCTGTCCAGCATTCACCGCTACCGCTAAATCAGCAATAGTAGTATCCGCAGTTTCCCCAGATCTATGGCTAATCACAGTAGTATAAGAACTATCTTGAGACAACTTAATCGTATCAAGAGTTTCACTTAAGCTTCCAATCTGATTCAGTTTAACCAATACAGAATTTGCAACTCCTCTCTTAATACCCTCTTCAAGCCTTTCAACGTTAGTTACGAATAAATCATCGCCAACAATCTGCATCTTACTGCCAAGTTTCTCAGTCATATACTTCCAACCATCCCAGTCATTCTCACCAAGACCGTCTTCGATACTAACAATTGGATACTTCTCTGCCCAAGTAGCATATCTATCAACAAGCTCATTAGAAGTGAATACTTCTCCAGATCCTTTATTAAATCTATATTTAGGAGAAGCACTACTACCTTCCACTAGTAACTCACTTGCAGCAACATCTAGGGCAAGGAAAATCTGAACACCTGGTTTATAACCAGCCTTCTCTATCGCTCTCATTAAGAAATCAAAAGCAAGTTCTGTACTCTCTAATCTAGGAGCATAACCGCCCTCATCACCCACACCAGTATCATATCCATCATGCTTAAGAAGAGATCCTAATTCATGAAAAATCTCAGTTACAGCTCGTATTGACTCTGAAAATTTAGTAAATCCAGCAGGTACCAACATAAACTCTTGAACATCAAGAGAGTTGTTAGCATGCGCTCCACCATTGATAACGTTTACAAGTGGAACAGGAAGAGTACAACCCTTGCCATCACTTAATGACTGAAACAATTCCACTTTTTTAGAAGTAGCAACAGCTCTAGCTAAACTAAGACTGATTCCAAGAATCGCATTAGCACCAAGCTTACCTTTATTAGGCGTACCGTCTTCTGCTATTAAAAACTCATCAATCGCTCTTTGATCATACGCGTCCTTACCACTAAGCTTCGCTGAAAGATCTTTTACATTCTGAACAGCCTTTCTTACTCCTTTACCTCTATACCTAGACGCATCACCATCTCTAAGTTCCACTGCCTCATGTTCTCCAGTTGATGCACCGGAAGGAACACTTGCGTAGCCTACCGAACCATCACTCAAAGTGGTTCTAGCACATACAGTTGGATTACCTCTTGAATCTAAAATTTCTATTGCCGAAACGGACTTAATTGTAATACTCATTTTTCTTTAACCCTGTAAATCACTCCTAGCTTAGGAGCTTTATTTGATATAACATAAGGCCTTACTACCTAAAGTTAGGCATAATATCAAAACTTTAGAATTTTAGATGAAATTAATGCTTAAAAAGAAAATATCAATCTTTGTGTTATCTATTATAGCCCTCATTGCTATATTCGGTAAAAATGGCTTAATTGAATACATTCAGGTCAAAAAGGACCTCAAGAATATGCGCGCCCAATTAAAAGCCATAGAGATCGACAACTTAAATCAACATTCTGAACTATACGGTCTAAAGTCTAGTAATGCTTTTCTAGAAAAAAAATCGAGAGAGGAACTTAAACTAAGTAAGCCTGAAGAAACCATATATCTTTTTCCTAGTAACGAATAGGGCTAAGCTAAATGAACAGAAAAGCAAGGCCCACCGCTGTTTCAGAGGTACTTAATTCCATCCTTACTAAAAAGGAAATTAACTCTGCAAAGAATTTAGAGTTCCTATCATCTTGGAGCGAGGTAGTAGGCATTTCGACTGCCAAAGTATCAAAACCTTCAGAACTTAAAAAAGGAATTTTAAGTGTTAAGGTAATTGATGCAACCTGGGCTCAAGAACTAGCATTTAGGGAGGCTAATATCATTGAGAAGCTATGTGAGATGGGATATGGTGGGGTTGTAAGCAAAATAAAATTCATCGTTGGTAGTCCCTTGGACTTTAAATAAATTTACAAATCAAACACATCACAGAGAAAAAGT
>JBILFC010000096.1:0-9633 GCA_044351785.1 Bdellovibrionota bacterium | reverse complement strand
ATTTAGATTTAGAGGGTCGGCTTACTGTTAGATTTCATGGGAAGGAACGGGTTTACGAAACTATTCCTATCGCAGATGTGATTAGTAGTTATGTGTCTGTAAGTGAGGGGTCTAATCAGGCACCTATTGTTCCGCTTAATACGTTTAAGGATGCGTATGTATTTATCGGTGTTTGGGCTCCGGGGCTTTTAGATCTTAGGCCTACTGCTTTAAATGAAGTTTATAAAGGGGTAGAGTATCATGCGACTGTCTTTGATAATATTTTGCATAAAGATTTTGTAAAGAAAACTTCTAGTGGTTTTAATTTGTGTTTCTCTGCTGCTTTTATTTTTTTAATTATTGCACCTATCTTTTTTATTAAAAGAATTTCTTTGCAAATATTGACCTCGGTGTTTGTGTTAATTGGATTTTTTGGCTCGGCATATTATTTATTGTTTCTCTATGGGATGTGGGTCAAGGTTGTTGTTCCTTTGTTGTTTATGGTTGTAGCACTTTTATCTGCTCTTAGTGTGCAGTATCATTTAGAAGGTAGAGAACGTAGATTTATAAAAGATGCCTTTAGTCGGTACGTGAGTCCTAAGTTAATTCAGCAGATTTTAGCTGATCCTAAGACTTTGGCCTTAGGTGGAGAAAAGAGAGAACTTACAATATTTTTTAGTGATCTGAAAGGTTTTACTTCTATTTCTGAAAATATGCCTGCTGAGAAGTTAGTACCTTTGTTAAATAGATTTCTTACAGAGATGACAGATATACTTTTAGATAGTGGTGCTACTTTAGATAAGTATGAGGGGGATGCGATTATAGCATTTTGGAATGCGCCAGTGCTAATTCCTGATCATCCTTATTTGGCAGTGAAAGCAGCGCTTATGTGTCAGAAGAGATTGGCTGAGCTTAGAGAAGAATTTAAGAGAGAGTACGGTGCAGAACTTCATATGCGGATTGGCTTGCATACGGGAGTCGTAAATGTTGGTAACTTTGGATCTCGTGAGAGGTTTGATTATACTGTGATTGGGGACGCTGCAAACTTTGCTTCTCGATTAGAGGGAGTAAACAAAGTTTTTGGTACGCCTATTTTAATTTCTAAGAGTACTAGGGATAGGCTAAATTCTAAGATTCCTTGTAGAAAGATAGGCACGATTAAGGTGGTTGGTAAGAGTGCGGGGGTAGAGGTCTATGAGCCTTTGTTAATAGAGAGTGAAAGTATTTCTGAATTTGAAAGCTGTCTTGATAAATTTGAAAAAGGGCATTTGGAAGAGGCTCTTAGTGGATTTAAAAAGCTAGAGGCTGACCCTGTAACGATGGCTTATGTCCAGAGGATAGAGAGGGAGATAGAAAAGGGAATGGGTGCCGATTGGTCATATGTTTGGAATTTGAGTGAGAAATAGTGTAGTAATTATGATTTTCCGCCTAAGTGATGCTTTTTACCTCGTTTAAGCGGAATATCGCTTGATTTTTGGTCGATTTTCCGCTTAAATGGGGTCTTGCCCATTATTTAAGCGGATTTTTATGTTTATAGGTAGAAAAAGGGAAATTCAGATCTTAAAGGACATTTTTAGTTCTAGTGGTCCTTCTATTTCTATTGTTTATGGAAGGAGGCGAATTGGTAAGAGTTCCTTAATCGAGCAGGCGGCAAAAGGGTATAAATTCTATTCATTTGAGGGCTTAGAGGATCAGCCTACTGCAAAGCAACAAGCTGTGTTGGTAGAGCAATTGAGAAGTTGCGGGGTGAGTTTTGAAGAAGGGAAGACTCGAGATTGGTATAATATTTTAAGTTCATTGATATTGTTAGCTGGTAAGACAGAGCCAACAATAATCCTTTTAGACGAGTTTCAATGGTTAGCAAATTATCGCTCTGAACTTGTTAGCAACTTGAAGTTAGTATGGGATCAAATATTAATAAAGAATCCCAACATAAAATTAGTGCTATGTGGATCTGTCGCTTCTTTTATGGTTAGGAAAGTTATTCGTTCAAAGGCTCTTTATGGACGGGTAAACACTTCTATTAATCTTAAGCCTTTTAATCTAAATGAATCAGTTGACATGTTTAAGCATCGATCTTTAGATGAGGCAATATTGGGATATCTTTTAGTCGGAGGGGTTCCTAAGTATTTGGATCTGTTAAATGATAGAGATTCCGTACTTAGATCAATGGCTCATCATTGCTCTGATGCAATGAGTTATTTTGTCAGTGAGTACCAAAAGATCTTTGTAAGTCACTTCGGTCGTAAGCAGGACTATCTAAGGTTGATTCGTTTTTTAGTTAATAAAAGTTATGGTGCTAGTAGAAAGGATATTATCCAGGCTCTAAAATTGCCAAATTCTGGGCAAACAAGCGAGTTGATGGAAGACCTAGAGTATGCAGGGTTTATCCATTCTTATGTTCCGTTTGATAAGAAGACTTCTTCTATTGAAAAACGCTTTTATTTGGCCGACTACTATTTAAGATTTTATTTAACTTTTCTAGAGCCTTTAATATTAAACGGGGAGCTTGAAAGGGTAGATTTTATAAATCAAATTTTCAATTCAGCTAAAATGAATTCTTGGTTGGGATATGGATTTGAGCTTCTATGTCTTGACCATGTTCCTGAAATTGCGGATTTATTGGGCTTTTCAGCAGTGAGATATAAAGCTGGTCCATATTTTAGAAGTGAAGCATCAGGTTCTAGCGTTTCTAGAAATCAACTTGATCTTGTATTTGATAGAAGTGATAAGGTCAGCACTGTTTGTGAAATAAAATATCAAGAGAATGTGAATATCTCAGAAGCAGGGAAGCAATTGACTAAAACAATAGAGCAGATTCCGTATTTTAAAAATAGAACTGTTCAGAAGGTTTTAATAGTATCTGGCGATATGGATGACTCTAAGAATAATCATCAATATTTTTCTAGAATCGTTAATATTAAAGAAATTGTGGGGAATGAGAAGTAAATGAAATTTACTTCTGCTATTAGTCTAGTGGGAATGCCCTCGGTTGGGAAGTCTACGATTGGTGGGGTGTTGGCTGGTAAACTTGGATATAAAATATTCGACTTGGACAGTCTAGTGGAAGAGCAAGAGAATCGATCCTTGATTGAGATCCTAAATAGTCTGGGTGCGGATTATTTTTTAAATAAGGAATATGAAATTCTTAAGAACATTGAGAAGCCAGTAGACAGAGTGGTGATTTCACCGGCGGGTAGTGTTGTCTATCATCCAGCATGTGTTAAGTGGTTGAAAGAGAATACTTTTGTGGTATTCATCCGGACCCCGACTGAGACTATTCGTCAACGTTTACTTGTTCAGCCTAAGGCGGTGGTGGGCTTGGGTGAAAAAACGTTAGAAGAGTTGTGGAAAGAGCGCGAACCAATGTATGTTAGAATGGCTGATATTTCGATTGAGGCAGGAAATCGGTCTATTGATGAGATTGCATGCGAGGTATTGGAAAACTTATAATTTTTTACTTTAATTTTATGCTTGAAAATAATTTCTCTAGAAGTCTATTTGGCATCGTTGTATTGTCACTCGTGTCATTTGTTTCATGCAAATCTGATGCAAAAAAAGATGAGATAACTATCGGAGCCATATTGTCACTTTCGGGCAATGCCTCGGAGCAGGGGCAGTGGGTTAAGCAGGGTATTGAGATCGCCCTTAAGGAGGTAAATGAAGACCCTAGTTCTAAAAAACTTTCAGTGGAGTTTCAAGATTCAAGAGGCGCAGACCAGCAAGTAGCTGTTTCGGCATATCAGTTTTTACGACAAATTTATTCTATCCCAGCTGTCTTAAGTTGGGGTTCGCCGATTGGTATGGTTTTGTCACCAAGAGTAAATCAGGATAAGGTTATTCAGATTGGGGTGGCTACTTCTACTCCTCTTTATTCTAGTGAGGGAGATTATACTTTTCGTACCTATCCTGTGGCAGGAATAGAAACAGATGTTTTAGTATCTGGTATTAAGAAGTTAAGTAGTGATCCTAAGATAGGCCTATTTTATATGTTGAGTGATTATGGTCAAGGAATGAGGAAGTCTTTTCTTAAGTCTCTTGAAAAAGAGAATTTATCTTTAGCGGTTGAAGATAGTTTTAATCCTAAAGATACTGATTTTAAAGCACAGATACTTAAGTTTAAGGCTGCGGAAGTTAATACTGTCTTAATCTTTGGCTATTTAAATGAGGGAGCTTTGATTCTAAGACAGTTAAAAGAGCTCGGTGTGAAGGCAAATATTCTTGCTGGAAGTGCGATGTTTGGAGGCGGTGATTTTATAGAACTAACTAAGGGATCTTCTGAAAATTTAATTGTATCGGGAATACCGATACCTGAAGAAGGAGGTTATCCTGCTAAGTATAGAGCTTTTTCACCAGATGCACATTCTTTTCCAGCGATAATGGTATCTGCCTTCTCCTATGAAGCTATTAAAATTTATTCAAAGGCAGTTAATTCATGTAATGGATCCGATCCACATTGTATTAAGAATTATTTTCTGAATTTGAAGAATTATCCTGGTGCGCTAGGTAATTGGTCTTTTGACAAGAACGGCGATGTGGATGTTAAGTTTGGTTTATTTAAGATCGAGGGTGGGGAATTTCACGAGATACACTGATTATTCGAGTTGGAAATAGTGGTAAAATTACAATTTTCGGCTTAAGTGATGCTTTTATGAGATTTTAAGCAGAATATCACTTGATTTTTGAATCATAACGGGCTTATGATGTGGCATGGATCAGAACTTAAAGACATATTTCTCTCAGATTGGGTCAAAGGGGGGTAAGAAGAGTAAGCGTAAGCTAAGCTCTGAGGATGCTAGAAATATGGTTATACTTCGGGAGGCTAGGAAGGCTTACCGGGATTATTATGCAAGTTGTTTTTGGTCTTATGATCCAAATCTTATAGTTTCTATTAATGACGTGCACTGGGTGGCAGAGCAGTTGCAAAAGTATGGTGATTTAACTGCTTGGAAAAAAAGTAAAAAATTATGCCCTTAACAGAATTTCAGTTGGAGATAGTTAAGCTTCTATCTTCAAATAGATCCGAGGGTAGCCATCTTGCTGGAGGCGCCGCATTACACTTTAGTGCAGATAGTTTTCGATACAGTAATGATTTAGATTATTTTCATGATAATGTGGAGCTTGTAAGTCAAAGTTCTAAGAAGGATATCGAATTGCTGAGAGCCGAAGGATTTTCTGTTAAGACCCTGCTTGAAAAAGAGGGATTTGTTAGATGTGAATTGGCTAAAAATAAACAAGGAACTAAGATTGAATGGGTTCATGATTCAGATTGGAGATTCATGCCGCCACAGAATGCTGAAGGAAAGGGTTATCTTTTACATCCAATAGATATAGCAGTTAACAAGTTGTTAGCTTTGGTGGGTAGAGATGAGCCAAGGGATTTTTTAGATATTTTATTTATTGAGAAAAGGATTTTGCCATTAAAAGCTTTGATATGGGCAGCCGTCGGTAAGGATCCTGGCTTTTCGCCGACATCTTTATTGGAAATAGTCCAAAGAAGGGGTAAGTACAGGCAGGAAGATTTCGAGAAGCTTATGCTCACAGAGAAAGTTGATTTAATTAAGTTAAAAGAGTCATGGCTTCAAGCGCTTGAGGGAGTAAGAGAATTTTTGAATTGTAGAAATCCTGAGAATGTCGGTTGTTTATACTATTCAAAAGCAATTAGTAAATTTATTGCACCAGATGTGGGTGATAGCGAGTTGCCTTCTGATATTGTAGTTCACTTTGGAACAAGGGGAGGTCATTTGCTGTGAAAGCTATAGTTCTTCTTTCTGGTGGGCTTGATTCCACTACTGTCTTAGCCATAGCCAAGTCTGAGGGCTATGTACCTTATGCCATGTCGTTTAATTATAAGCAGAGAAATCAGTTTGAGCTAGAATCTGCTAAGAGGGTGGCAAGTGATATGGGGGTGAGCGAGCACCGGATAGTTGATATTGATCTAAGGGTATTTGGTGGGTCATCTTTAACGAGCGATGAGCCGGTTGAAAAGAATAGAAGTTTTGAAGAAATTGGTCATGGTATCCCTGCCACCTATGTGCCGGTTAGAAATACGTTGTTTTTAACTTACGCACTTGCATGGGCGGAGATTTTAGGGATTGCTGATATTTTTATAGGAGTGAATGCTCTTGATAGTAGTGGTTATCCGGATTGTAGACCAGAATATATAGATGCATACGAGGAGATGGCTAATTTAGCTACTAAAATAGGTACCGAAGGCCAGCAGATTACAATTCACACGCCACTTATTAACTTATCTAAGAATGAGATTATAAAGAAAGGCTTAAGTTTGGGAGTGGACTATTCTTTAACAAACACTTGTTATGATCCTAACCCCCAGGGAATAGCATGTGGTACTTGTGATAGTTGTCTTTTAAGAAAGAGAGGCTTTGAGCAACTGGGGTTAGTGGATCCTGTTAGATATTTTAGCTAACCCCAGTTCTTTTGACTAGTTTTAGTCAAGCATAGTGCAACTACCACTAAAGACACCACCTTCTTCAAGTGCAATTCTTTTTGTGATTACTTCTCCAAGTAATGATCCACTTGATCTAATCTCAATGAGATCTTCAGCTTCAATTTCTCCTTCCACAGATCCAAGTACAATTAAAGCACCAACTTTAATACGTGCATTCACTACGGCATTTTTGCCGACTATAAGTGCACTGGAAGATTTTATTTCTCCTCTAAGGGATCCATCAATTCTAACCGGAGTTTCAAAGCTAAATCTACCTTCAATCATAGTACCTGATCCAAGAGCAGATTGAATATTGTTGCCAAAACGTGCTTTTAAGTCTTCTTCTGAGGAAATTGAAAAGTTAGCTGTAGGAATTGGAGGTTGAGATGGGACCTTTGGTTTCCTCACTTCTCTTTCTATCTCTATCGAAGCATTTAAAGGGATAGTTTCTTCTTGTATTTCTTCTCTTTCTAATGACAGATTATTTACATTATCTTCTTCGTACTCGTCTCTGTAATCAAATAAGCTATTCTCTTCGACACTATCATCTGGGAGTCTAACCACATTAGCTTCATCTTCTTCAAAGACTTGATCTAGGGAAAGAATTTGTACTTGAGGTTCTACTTCTCTTCTCATTAAGGTTTCAACATCATTGCTGTCGAAAAGCGGAATCTGCTCTTCTGTTACTTCTTCTTGAGGAGTCCCATCTGTAGTCTCATCTTCAGAGTTTATCGACCTCCATCTATTAATGGCCGCTGATTCAAGGGGCCTTACACCAGAGGTCTCTTCTCCGTCTTTTTTTGCTTTTCCAAAGATCATAAATTTTACTACTTAGATTATGTTAACATATTTGTGCTAATCCTATGATTGAATGAAATGAATGCTTAGTCAATACAGTAATTTAGGTTCTGTTTGAATATTAGAAGCATTGAATAAAACTGTAATAAAATGAGCATTCTAGAGAACCTATTAGCCTCAGATTATGAGGGATTATGTAATTTTCCCCGATTTCGTAAGTATATAAACTTGTTGGGATAGATGATTGTCTCATGTAGTTAGGTCAAGTGATGACCGAAATTTGTAATGCCGCTAGGCTTAAGATTAAACACAGCACTGCTATCTCCACTTAGGAATTTATCTAAGTCAGTTGAAGAAGGTGCATCAGCTCGCGAGAGATTGTCTTCAGGTTTGAGGATAACTAAAGCAAGTGATGATGCCGCTGGTCTTGCCGTAGCCAATTCTGTAGATATCGATCGTAGAGTTTATACTCAAGGTCTTAGAAATGTTAATGATGGCATCTCATATCTTAATGTTGCTGAAGGTGCGGTTACTGAGATGGGAAATATCGTTACAAGGTTAAAAGAACTTACAAATCAAGGTTCAAATAGTACTCTTGGTTCAGCTCAGAGAGATGCTATTAATGGAGAAGTTAATGCTCTATCTCAGGAGTATAATCGAATCTTAAGATATGCATCATTTAACGATATTGACTTGTTGTCAGCAAGTAATAGTTCTTTAGGTATTGGATCTGGTTACTCCGGAGCTAATATGGCTTTAGATTTATCCGTTGGAAGGTCAACCTTAGCTGCAAATACTGAATTAGGTGGTAGTGGATTAGTTGCAGGTAATAATGTTTTACCGACAGCAGTTAGTTACGATGGTCGGTATGTGGCTTTTTGGTCAAATTCTAGTACCTTGGTTCTCGGAGATACTAACGGACTAAATGATGGTTTTTTACAAGATACACAGACGGGTACGGTAGTTAGATTAAGTGTGTCTACAGCAGGAGTGGAGGGTAACAGTGCAACCAACAGTATTGCAATTAGTGATGATGGAAATTATGCTGCATTTTATTCTACCGCTACAAATTTGGTGATAGGTGATGCAAATGTTCAAAATGATGTATTTATTAGAAATATACAAGCAGGTACAACTGAATTGGTAAGCGTTTCTAGCGCAGGTGTGCAGTCTAATGGTCAAAGTGATGGGGAGAGCATAAGTGCGGATGGACGTTATGTGGTATTTCGGTCGGATGGAACAAATCTGGTGGCGGGTGATGCCAATGGAGTTTCTGATATCTTTTTAAGGGATACTGTTGCAGGTACCACAACTTTAATTAGTAAAAGTTCATCTGGTGTAATTGGAAATGGTTTGAGTCAGGAAGCAAAAATTAGTGCCGATGGACGTTTTGTAGTTTATCAATCATCTTCAACTAATCTGGTGAGTGACGATACAAATGGGATGATTGATATTTTTAAATATGAGATAGCTACGGGAACTACAACTCGTGTAAGTGTAGATGAAAATGGTCAAGAAGTATATTCGTATAACGCACTTAATGCATCTGTTAGTGCAGATGGAAGATATGTTAGTTATTCTTCTGGCGGTTCATTTGATAGTCAGCTTACTGGCGGATTAATGAATATATGGAGGAAGGATACTGAAACTGGAGAAGTGGTACGAGTTACTAAAGTTGATTTAAGTATATCAAATGGTGCTTCAGATCGATCTTTGATATCAGCTGATGGACAGTTCGTAACATATTATTCTTCAGCTACTAATCTTGTATCAAATGATACTAATGGATATCGAGATGTGTTTGTAACTGATGTGGCTAGTGGCGTATCTAGAATTGCTAGCAGATCAGATGCTGGAGCTCAGGCGGATGCAGATAGTGCAATAGGTGATTATCCATTAATTAGTGGAAATGGTCAGAAGGTAGTTTTTGAAACTACAGCGAATAATCTTATTAGTGGAGGAACTCTCGGTGGAGCTAGAGCAGGTATTTATGCTACTAATCCACTATTTAGCGATAATGTGGTAAATTTAATGGCGGGTATTAGTGTGGCAACGGCAGATCAAGCTTCTTCTTCTTTTGAAATGCTAGATAATTATCAAGATGAAATTATAAATATTAAAGGGGTCATTGGAGCATATTCTTCAAGACTATCTTCTGCATCCGCGACACTTTCTTCTTCCATACTTTCTTTTGAAGACGCTTACAGTAGAATAATGGATGCTGATATTGCAGCGGAAGCAACTAGGGCAATTCAAGCAGATTTAAGAACTCAGTCAGGATTAGTGGCTGTTAAGCAGGCAGGTAAGTTGTCGCAGTTGGCATTGGATCTTTTGCAGGGTTCATTTGGGGATTAGTTGCCTTTAAATTTTAGTGTTTTTTTAATTTTTATCTAAATTTATTGGTT
>JBILFC010000094.1:0-9671 GCA_044351785.1 Bdellovibrionota bacterium | reverse complement strand
GCCATACGGAGACGATAATTGATCGACGATGGCAATAAAATTTCCAGTTGTTGGGTAAAAAAGCTCTAACATTGGGGCAGGGAATTTCTGGCTTCCTATTTCATCGGTAAAATAACCTATCATTTCTAATGAAATCATTAATTTAACTTGTATATTCATTTCCCTTAGAGATTTAGCATAAACATAGCTTCCCATATTCGGTGTACCGAAGTAAGGCACCTCTTCTAAGCTAAAGGCCACAAGAATCACCTTCTTTTTAAGATTAGAATGACTAAACAGACGAGCTAACTCCAGTAGTCCAGCTATTCCACTAGCATTATCGTCAGCCCCTGAGAATTCTCCATCAACATCATAATGGGCACCTATCACATACGCTTCACCGTCTGGAGGGCCGTATTCGCCAGAAATATTAAAGTATTCTCTTTCATCAACAACAAATTTCTGCCTCGATACGCGAGCTCCATTAACCTTCAAAATATCTTCTATATAATTCGCACTTAAATTTAAATTTTCTAAATGTAGATAATCACGTGGAACAAAGTCAGTAGCTAACTTATGGACATGAGATTTTAATACACTGATATCAGCTCTAGAAACATAACTAAGTTTGCCCTGAGTTAGAAAATTCGGCCTCGTAATGATTACCCATGTCACTACAAATAGACTTACTAATAACAATAATAAACAAGACACCTGTTTTAAGAATCTTTTAAACTTCTTATTCAATAGTCCCTTATGTCTGTCTAACTACTCTATAATATATAATATTATGTTGGTTATTACTATTTAGGTCTCATTAGTAGGAGAGACACTAGAGTAGAAGCTATTTACGCAAATAATCAATCACCCTACCTCTCAAAGATTGATACTCCGTGAAAGTTTCCTCTGAAACATTTTCTCTCGTATATCCACCAGTTTGAACGGCTAAATCTATGTCGTAAGGGATAGTTAAATGTCCACGATCTCCATTAATAGTATAAATATCTAGATCATCATAGTTCACTTCTTGAAAATAGTAAGGATGGAGTGACAACTCAAGCTTATCCTTTTCAGTTTGCGGGAAGCCATTGGTAATTAAATATTCTTTAATCTGAGCTAATTTAGAATTTCTTGCCTTAGAAACTAAACTTTCAGCTGAATCATATCGACCGATTTCTTGATCGATCATTTTTATAATGTTTTCTATTATTTCAGACATTGCTTAAAATAAACTTACTTCACCCTAGTAAACTTCATAGTGACAGCTTTATCTTTATCACCCTTCTTCTCATCCCCTCCTCCGCAGGTAGAAGAGAAATTATCATTATCAATAAAATGTAAAGTCATGGCTCCCATACTAGGATCGTCTTTTGATTTAAGGCCTTCTACCTTTGTAACATCTAATTTGATAGCGCGATAACATTTCTTGCTTGCTCATTAGGATACTCCCAAGCCTTTATAAAAACTTCATAAGAAATTCTTCTCTCTGGTGAATGCGGTGGTCCAGGGTCATGCATCATCAGAAAATCATCTTTAACATCATATATCAAAACAAAATGTCCACTATAACCATCCTGCTGATTTAGAATCTTAGAATTTACATTACAAATTACCAGATAACCAATATCTAGTAATTCTTTGATATCTTCTAATGTTGGAAGGCCAAATTTATTTTCGACAACTTTCACCCATTCTCTAGCATTTTCAATTTCATATTCTAAGTCACAATGTTCGCTCTGGATACGCGCCTTTTCCGGCCCAAAAAAGTCATTTAGATAACTTGCACCCCTTTCAACAAATTCTTTATGATCAAAGTTTCCCCAGTTAACAACATCCATACCTCGCCTCTTTAACTCTACCAAAGCACGCGTCCGCCAAGTCCACTTATCAGGCTTTTTCCCCGTCAACTGATCTAATTCATCCCATGTGTAATCTTCACTTGGATAATAGTATTTTAAAGCCATCCTAAGGACAGCTTGAAAGCAATGTGTAGAATCTGGATTACCGAAAAATGGGACTAATGGGCTCATAGAGATAAAATCAAGTTACGTGCTTAAGTTTTATAATAGATTATGGTCCATCCTTAAAGTTTCACCGATAATATTTTTATTGACTTATTGTATCTACATGTATAAAATATATTAGAAAACTTATACAGAGTCAATAAAAGAATGCCAACAACAGAATTTAAAGACAGCGCTATCGCTAACGACCTCAAAGATATTGAGTTCGCTTCAGCATATTTAGAACAAGCCCTGGAAGAAAGCGTACAAGACTTTATCATTGCAATAAGGAACGTAGCAGATGCAAATGGAGGTATTGGTAAACTTTCTAAATTATCTGATCTAGGAAGAGAAAGTCTCTACAAAAGTCTTTCTCAAGAAGGTACCTCTAGTCCATACTTTTCCACAATCCATCAAGTACTCGATGCACTCGGATTACAAATTGTAATACAACCAAAATGCAATAATAAAGAAGTGGCTTAATTTAAAAATTAAGACGTTTTAAAAACCGCATTTTACCCCTACATCGCATCATATATGACAACTTTATCAAAAAGCACTCTAAACTCTTCCAAGAATGCTTTATGCAAGTCGTGCACTTGATAAACATCATGCCCTTCAAGATCTTTAAAAATGATATTTAATGAAAAAGTATAAGTGGTATCAACAACCGCTCTTGAAATCGGCGCAGGAGTTCCGATATAAAGTTCTTCCACAGTTTCAACCCCACGAAGTGATTCAAGCCCCGCTCTAAAAGCTGATTTCTGTTCTTCCGTTGTTTCAGATTTTAGCCAGAATAAGACGTGGTGGGTAAGCATGGATTAATTCCTTTTTTTCTGTTTTTTGATCCTTTTAGCGACCTTCGAATAACATATATTAGTTAAAATTCATAGCTACATCCTATCCTTGACATACCTACCTATTAGAGCCATTTTAGGCACTAAATTATTAATCAACAAAGAAACATATGAATCTTTTAGTAGTCGCCGATCAGTCCCTTCCAGAACTTATATTTCTTGAGCAATTGCCGAAAGAGATAAATGTGATAATTGAAAATGAGGCAGATAAGATTGAAAAAGTCGCCTCTTCAGTAGACATACTCTTACTTTGTAACTGGAGCGGGAATAGAGAAATACTACAGAAAGTTCTTTCACTTAATTCTAATATTAAATGGGTTCACACTTGGTGGACGGGAGTAGATAGCCTCGTATTTCCTGAACTTGCAAATTACCCTCTCACGTTAACTAACGCAAAAGGTATCTATGCTGAACCTTTAGCTGAGTTTGTTATATGTGCGTGCATTTATTTTGCAAAGAACTTTCCTCGAATGCTAAATAATCAGAAGCAAGCTCACTGGGAGCAATTTGAGAGTGAGTTAATTTGCGGAAAAACACTTGGCATATTCGGCTACGGGGAAATAGGAAGATCGATTGCTAAAAAAGCAAATGCCCTTGGCATGGATGTAATTGCTGTTAGAAAAAGAGCCGAATTATCGGAAAAGGACGCTAACTTAAAGGGAATTATTCCTTTTGAAGAGGCTGATAGCTTGTTTAAAACAGCAGACTTTGTAGTCTCTTCAGCACCTCTGACAGCAGATACAAAGCATTTTATAGATAAGGCAAAGTTCGATTTAATGAAATCCAATGCAATACTCATCAACGTTGGTCGTGGACCTGTTGTAAAAGAAGTAGATTTAATTGATGCCTTAAAAGACAGAAAGATTAAGGGAGCGGCCTTAGATGTCTTTGAAGTAGAGCCCTTAAGTAAAGAAAGCCCCCTATGGCATATGGACAATGTATTACTATCTCCCCATATTGCAGATAGAAATGATGGCTGGCTCAGTAATTCTATAAATTTCTTTATTCAAAACTGCAATAAATTTGTAAAAGGTGAAGAGCTAGATAATGTTGTAAATTTAGATTTAGGGTATTAATAGAGCATGAAGAAACTATCTCTTACATTAATAGCTTTGGGCATTGCTGCTGGGGCCTTTGGCGCGCATGGATTAAAAAACATGGTTAGCGCTGAACGGCTTGAAGTATTTAAAACAGCCTCTCAATATCAAATAATTATTTCGATACCTCTACTTGTCTTAGCGTCCAATAGTGATTTACCTAAGCTACCCCTTAAAATACTAGCTGCTGGAATTATAATATTCTCTTTTTCACTATACCTACTGGTAATTCTTGATCTGCCAATTCTAGGAGCAATCACACCAATTGGTGGAATCACTATGATTGGAGCTATTATTTATTCTGCTTATTTAATTAAATAGGCTAATACTTAGTTTTAAGTCGAAGGGTGCATTGCCGGAAAAGCTGGAAAATTCTGATATTCGATGTTTCTTTAAAATAAAGAAGAAACTGCAACAGAACAACTAATGCAAGTAGAACTCCAATCCCATTTATAGAAAGAATCCACCAATCAGTAGCCCCGAAGCCACAGGCGAACAATAGCCAAGGAATCTTTCCATATAAACGAATCTAGGAATCAAAAAGACTTAAACCAGCAACTGAACGGCGATCACAATTATGCTTGATCTGATTAAAAGTCCCAAGATAATAACCACAACGCACCAAAAACCGAATAAATCATTTAACCCTCTAAGACAAACGCTCCCGCTCTCTCTATTATGGGAGGGGGGTTTAATTGAGTGTCTTAGAGTATCCAAAACCAGCTAAGGGCCTAAAATGATGAGAGTAGTTCAAGGTCTCTTAGACCAAGCAAATCAATGGGTTTTAGGTTTAGATTTAATTAGATGTGCATTCATGCCATTGATCTCTACTCGTTGAAATAATCCTGACGGACTAAATCTTATTGTCAAGCAATAGGCAGCTTCAGGATCGCGAGACATGTTTTGAGTCGGAACTCTTCGACCTTGCTTTTGATAATACTTAATCATTGTAATATATTCCCTATCCAGATGAGAATAAGTTGAATGACTATTACCTGGACCAAGCAGTGAAAGAATTTGGTCACGAGTTGGTTTAGAGAATTCGATCATTTTAGCTAGGTCAGAAAACATTTTAGCTCGTTCTTCAGTAGTACCTAAAGCCCATTTATCCAGCGCGAAATTTCCCTGCTCAGTAAAATCATCATAGATCGCTTGACAACTTATACCATCATGATCTGGGTCTTTGGCGCGATACCTATATGTTTCTATTAAACCCGATGGAATACTTGCAACCAAGAATAAGGGTAAAGTTAAGACATCTCCGACTATTGCAAGTGGGGCCAAAGTACTTAGGTCAAAATTAGGATGTGACTCTTCAGAGAAGCTAAAAAGCAGTTTTTTAGCAGGTTCTAAACCTTGCCAGTGAGGCTTAAACCAATATATTTTATCGGCATTTACTATAAGTGCTTCAACCTCAGGGTAGTTGTCTATTTCCAGCGCGGGATAATAGTAAACAGGTAGCTCACCCTTATTGGTAAGCACTGAAAAGACTTTGTAAGGCTCCTCATTTAGCCAGTTACTATTTTGATCCTTGACGGAAATAACATGAGCATTAGGTATAGATTGAAAATCTAATGGTTCAAAATTCAGTTCTCTGCTCTCGCTAGATCGAATAATAGTTCTATGGTCAGGACGCCTCGTAAAAACATAAGGAGAACGCCATGACTCAACTTGTTTTACACTAAATTCTAATTGCAACTTACCTTCATCGTCAACTATCCCACGAATAGGATTTGAGTCTAGGGTTGTACTAAAATAAGTCCCCGAGCCATCAGTAATTCTACTAGCAAAAAAGCAACCAGACAGACAGAAAAACAAAAGGAACATTAAAGGGTATTTAAGCATAATAAATATTTATTTCTCTAATAGAGGATTTCATAAGCTATTTACAATTACTTCACTTCCTCAAAAGCTAGATCTAGATCGATACATGCGTTTATTAGTTTCTTATCATTACAAATAAACTTTAAATTTAACTCCGCATCTAAAGCAAACATTAGCGACACAAAATGTATTAAATCTGCCCCTCTTAATCTTACTTTACTTATAATTTTAGGAATCCGAGATCTTACTTGAGAATTAAATTCTATAACTGCAAACTTTTGCCAATCACTTTCAAAGGCAAATTGTAACTGTTGAAAATCCTTCTCTGACAATAAGCCCTCCTGTCTTAGTCTAGAGAAAGTGGCATAAATTTCTGCGTAGCTTATAGATGAAGTGAAAATTTCCTGTCCCTCACTAAACATCTCCGCAACTCGATCGCTTCCTGTTTCATTTAAATATCTCTTAACTAACGCACTAGTATCGAAATAATACATTTTTCTAATCTCGACCTTCGGAAATCATTTTAGAAGCGATATTCCCACCAAGATCAATAGGCGTAATGCTGTCAAAACCACCTGCTTTAAAATCAAAGGTCAATGCACCTGACTTATTTAGATTAGCCATCGTTTCAACTGAGGAGGAATACTCCCCCTCCTTAATAGCTTCTAATTTAGCGATAGGTTTCCCATGGTCTGTTACTATAAGCGGGAAGCCCTTACGAACCTCATTCAAATACTTACTAAGATTATTCTTTAGTTCAGCAGTTCCAATTCTTAACATATGGTCCATCTATTATAGCTATTCTAGTCATTTTTAATTATAGCCTAATTGGAAGAAACTTCCTACTTATTTCTGCGGGATCAAGTGAAACATGATAAATATCCAGATATTACAGAAGGTTAAGATGGTAGATAGGCTAATAGTTAGTACTTATCAGAACGGAGATATAATAGGCCTAAGGCAAGTAATAAAGAAGATTGAAAATGGTCAGGTCGTTACTTTCAAATAAATAATTATTGACAGATACACCAAAAAGGACTAACTTAGGTGTATAAACAAAAAGACATAAAAAGTTATGGCTAGAACTAACATTGAACTGGACGACTCTCTAATCAAGAAGGGCCTTAAAATGACTGGCTTGAAAACAAAGAAAGATTTAGTTCACAAGGCTTTAGAAGACTTTGTTAGAAGGGAAGGTCAGAAAGATATTTTAAATTACTTTGGCAAGTTAGACTGGGAGGGAGACCTTGGTTCTCTAAGAAAAAAGAGAGTTTTTTAATGCTCTGCGTGGTAGATAGTAGTGTGTGGATAGATTTTTTTCGAGGGAAGCTGGCAGAGGAATCTAAGTTCTTGAGTTATCTTATTCGGCAGGGTGCCGACTTGGCATATACTGGAGTGATATTGACCGAGGTCTTGATGGGTTTTAAAAAAGAAGAAGACCTTAAGGTAGCTAAAGGATTATTTCAGAATTTAATTTACCTAGAATCTAACGCAGAAACTTATATCCAGGCTTCTGAAATTTACAGAAAAGCCAGGAAGCATGGTATTACTATTCGGAGTACAATAGATTGCATAATCGCCGCTATTGTTTTGCAGCATGGATCTACACTTCTTGAGAATGATAAAGACTTTATCAGGATAGCTAAATTTTGTGATTTAAAGCTTATTAGTAGGATTCCCAAGGTAGGATAATCTTGAATAACTAAATCATAACTTAGTTATTCAAGGTGTTGCTTTCTTAAAGTTCAGACTGCCACACTCATTTTGAAAACCTGTGTTAAACCCTAGGTGAGTGTTGTCTAGAACAGGAAAGCCTCACCTTCTTCTTTCTCGCTCTTCTTCTTTAAGGAATGAGCCCAAAAAAGAAGAACAAAACTTTATCTTCTACCCATACGCAATTATCGGGTAATATTATCAGGCTTTTTAAATAAGTTCAATCTTGCTAGTCAAGCGAATTCAGATACTTGAATAAGTAGGTAGGCCACTCTATCAGGTAGAAAAGTAACTTTTGTAAGAGTATCAGGAACTATGTATATCAGGATCTCTTCTCCCCAATATTCTACTTCCCTTGCAAAAACATCGGAGGTGTTTAAACACACTGAAAAGACTAATACCACTAACTTAAAAATTAAATTTATTTTCATAAAAATTCCCTTTGTTGTACTACCTTTATTCACATAGCTTAAAAATATGTAATATTTTAAAGAATTAAGCCACTATCTAATATATAAGTAGTGGCAGTATGGTCTGCCTTTGTGGGCTCAAAAAGCACTGAAAATCCAGTGCGTCGCCTCCCCGAGAATCTGCCCTTAGGCTCATTACTGGGAGACTAAAACAATGCTAAAAGTCACAATCGATAGTGTCTGGGATCCATTCTGCGCCTTTCTGAGCAAGGCGTTCTTCCTGAGCAGGATCACAAAAACACTCTCCCTTAAAAGCTTTGCACCCAGGGCATAGTTCGTAATCTACGCCGCCCAATGAAACAAAAACTTTATCGGTCGCAACTTCTACCTCTGAACCAAAAACCTTTTCCACTGTACTCTCCTCAAAAGAAGGAACAAGATAGCAGACCATCCGCCACCAGCTATATAATTCGCAGTTGCAATCACATAGCTGGAATCAAATGATTTAGTCCTATTTTATAATTATGATGAATTCAGAAGAACTTGTCTCTTATGGTATAAGTGCTGTCTTACAAGATCGTTAGACTGCATTAACAAAGCTGTGGCGTTTCATTGAGACTAACCAAGCCAAGGTTAAAGCCTTTTGCCGAGAGTCATCATGCTTGATTAGAGGGTGGTACTTATCGAAAACATTCAATTCATAGGGAAAACTTAGCCAACTTGGTGGCTAGCTTAAGACATACAACCAGTATTTAAGGACCAAGCTTTATTTAAAGGTGCTTTTATCTGCCTTTAGAAGGATTACGTGGAGGTTCCTTATAAAAAATTCCCGCTGGGGCGATTTCAGCAAGTTTAAGAAAATCTTGATGACGATTTGGTGTAACCTCCACTAATGAAATTTTTAAGTTTTCAGGAACTGTCTTATTAAACCTTTCTACCTCTGGCATCATATCGTGAGCAGCTCCGAAAACTGTTGGAACTATTAAAACTTGATTTGAGGTTTCTAGCCTCTGCTGAGCAGCTTTCTGTACCATCGCCGCATCACGTTGATTTACGAGCATACGAAATGCTTGGTCATGCATTGTCCCACCTTTTTTAGCTAGTAAAACCATTTTATCGAACAGTTCAGGTTGCTCACCAAACTTGACCTTAAATGCGGGATCTCCTAAAAGACGCTCCTGAATGCTCCCTTCTCGCTGGAGCATTCCAAGAATACGATCCTGTTGCAAGAGGGTATTGTATTGAACTACTATTTGTTTTATATGGGGATTTCTAATTGTTTCTGGGTCTGTCTCTGGAGTTACATTTGAACCAGTTTCTTTAAGCACTGACGCCAAATTGGTATGCGCTTGAGAAATAGTCTTGGCATTAAAATGGCCTAGAATTAACGAGATATCATTTTGGACAATGCTTATATTTTGGAGTCGCACAGAGCGGTCTGACAGTTCATCCTTAAGGTTATTTTCATGAATTGACTCCAACCATACGTCTGAATTGCCAATTGTATTTGTAAAATCACGTAGCGAGATTACAAGATCATCGCGTAATTTCTGAGCAACTTGAAGTGCCTGTAGGTGGAAAGGTAATTCTTTTCTAGCAAGGTCAAGGGCTGCTTTTTCCTCTTGAGTTGCTTTATGTTCTCCCGCTTCGATTAATTTTCGAAATAACTTTTCTTCCTCAATAGCTTCCTCAAATGTCTCTTCTGAACCCATTGCATGTGTGTCACGAAAGTGCACTAAAACAACACGAGGTCCTTTTTCTAATACCCGCCACTGAACATCAGCGTTT
>JBILFC010000360.1:0-2557 GCA_044351785.1 Bdellovibrionota bacterium | reverse complement strand
GGTGTTATCCATCCAAGTGGATGGTCACATATAAAAGCAGTTTATACTGGGATTTGTTCTAGAACCGAATACGTATTGGATGGCGGAGTGCTGGTCAAGGAGATCATTAAGAGGGATGGAGAGACAAGTGTGGGGGTAACTTATTCTTGGTCAGGATTAAAGCCGATACAAATATCTATTTTACCATTTTTTGCTTTTAGGAATTTTCATTGTCTTCAAAACCGTCATAGTGCTCCTTCTCAGAATGTTCAGCGAGAGGATCTTGGTGTATCTGTTAAGCCTTTTCCTGAGATGGAAAAGCTTTGGTGGTATTTTGATGGTGCCTCCGTGGAGGATCAGTTCGAGTGGTATTATAATCATGAGTATGAAATTGAGAAAGAAAGAGGGCTTGATTATTCAGAAGATCTATTCTCTTTATTTAAAGTAGGGTTTACTTTAGGGCCGGGAAAAAAGGTATCTATAGTGTGTTCTATCGGTAGCCTCGGTGCTAGTCCCAGTGATTGGATTGAAACGAGTTTGCAAATTAGGAAGAAATATTTTGATTCAATAGACGCTAAATCTATTGAAGATAAATTATTAGCAAAGCATCTTTCAGGAAGTATAATTCAGTCTAAGCGGGGCAGAAGAAGTCTTGTCGCAGGATATCATTGGTTTGAAGAGTGGGGGCGGGATACTTTTATTAGTCTGCCAATGATGTTTGATTTATTTAAGTCAGCAGAGGAAATAGCGGAAATCTATTTAGACTTTTTAGAAAATGCTAAATCGGGACTGATACCTAATAGATTTACTGGTGGGGGTGAGAACATTGCGGAATATAATAGTGTTGATGCTAGTCTGTGGTTAGTTGTTTCCTATTATCAGGCATTAGAATATTTTAAGAATGCGGATAGCTTGTTAAGTCTTTTTCCCTTGGTAAGAGGATTAGTAGAGAGTTATCTTAAGGGATCACTATATGGCATTAAAGTCTTAGAAAATGGACTTCTTACTCAGGGATCGGAGGGTGAGCAGTTAACTTGGATGGATGCTAAAGTGAATGGAATTCCAATTACGCCTAGGGGTGGTTTGGCGGTAGACAT
Source organism: Bdellovibrionota bacterium (assembly GCA_044351785.1). Classification (GTDB taxonomy): domain Bacteria; phylum Bdellovibrionota_C; class UBA2361; order SZUA-149; family DAOLCO01; genus JAIYCX01. The sequence continues at coordinate 1,481 of JBILFC010000360.1, read as the reverse complement.
TAATGCACTATGGTACAATGCGCTCTCTATTATTTCCGAATTGTCTAGATCTATAGGCGATACCGAGAGCGCCTATAGGTTTAATGAGTTGTCATCCAAGGTTAGAAGAGAGTTTAGAGCTTTATTTATGGATCGGGCCAATGCTTTCCTATATGATACATTAGGATCAGAGAATCCAGATTTGGCTTTCAGACCTAATCAATTATTTGCAATCTCCCTTCCGTTTTCATTACTTGAGCAGAGAGAGGCTAGAATTTTACTATTTAACATCCGTGAAAAGCTTGTTACGCCTAGGGGATTAAGAACTTTAAGCAGAGATAGTAAGGATTATGTAAGTCACTTTAGAGGTAGTCCATTGGAGCGCGATTCTGCTTATCATCAGGGAACTGTATGGCCTTGGTTGCTTGAGTATTATAGGATTGCGGTGCAGCGTTATGCTGAGAGTGAGTTACGAGCGGAATTAGAAGTATTGGTTGATTGTTTTAATAAACATATTGTCAGTGAAGCTTGTATTGGATCTATTTCTGAGGTGTTTGACGCTGAGGACCCGTATCGGGCTGGTGGAACTTGTTCTCAGACTTGGAGTATCGGAGCTATTAGAAGCTGTCGGATGAAGTTATTATCTTAAGGGCATTGATGAAAGACGCAGAAAAGAATCGCATAAAAGAAATCGAAGATAAGAAGATCGCTTGGAGGAAGTGGGGTTCTTACTTGTCCGATAGGCAGTGGGGTACGGTTAGGGAAGATTATTCTCCCCATGGGAATGCTTGGGAGTCTGTGCCTTTTGAGATAGCTCAGAGATATGCCTATCGTTGGGGAGAAGATGGTATAGGCGGGATTTCAGATGAAAAACAGTTTGTATGTTTTTCGATGGCACTTTGGAATCATAAGGATAAAATTTTAAAGGAACGTTTCTTCGGCCTAACTGGAAATGAAGGAAATCATGGTGAGGATGTAAAGGAAATGTATTTTTATGAGGATAATACTCCAAGTCATTCTTATATGAAAATGACTTATAAGTATCCTCATGCGGAGTTTCCATATGAAAGAATTAGAGAGGAGAATAGTAAGAGAGGAAAAGATGAGGGGGAGTTTGAACTAGCTGATACTGGAATATTTGAAGATAATAAATATTTCGATGTTAGTATCGTTTACGCGAAATCAAATCCAGAAGATATTTCAATTAAAATAGAGGTTTGTAATCGCGGTAGTGAGTCCGCCGAAATAGATTTAATTCCTCAGGTTTGGTTTCGTAATACGTGGTCTTTTGGCGAGTCTACAATTCATCCAAGATTAGAGCAGGGGCGAGGTGATTTTATCAATCTTACTCATGCGCATGTCGGTTCTTATGCCCTTTATTATGAACATGGTGGAGAGGCTCTGTTTTGTGATAATGAGAGAAATGGTAAAATTCTTTATAATCTGCCATCTAAAGGGAAGTTTTTTAAGGATGGACTAGAGCGATTTATCGTCGAGGGAGA
>JBILFC010000093.1:0-9728 GCA_044351785.1 Bdellovibrionota bacterium | reverse complement strand
CTTGTGATGCTTTTGGAGTACTTCCACCAGTTAGTAAGCTTACTCCTGAGCAAGCGATGTATCACTTTATAAGTGGATATACTGCTAAGGTAGCAGGAACTGAACAAGGTGTAACTGAACCAACTGCTACTTTCTCTGCGTGTTTCGGAGCTGCATTTATGGTTTGGCATCCAAGTAAGTACGCAGAGCTTTTAGCTGAAAAGATAAAGACTAATAACTCACATGTGTGGTTAGTAAATACTGGCTGGTCTGGTGGAGGCTATGGGGAAGGGCATAGAATGAGCCTTTCTTATACGAGAGCAATCATAGATGCAATTCACTCAGGAGAGCTTGAAAAAGTGGAATGTTCTGAAGAGCCAGTATTTAAGTTTCATGTTCCTACAAGCTGTTCGAAAGTCCCTTCAGATATCCTATCTCCAGAATTAGTTTGGAAAGATAAATCTAAGTTCACTGAGACCAGAAAGAAGTTAGCAAATCTTTTTGAAAAGAACTTTGAGACTTACAAGTCCGGATGTAGCGAAGCGATAATTAATGCTGGACCTAAGGTATAGATTTACGCGATCTTTTTAATCCTATCGAATTCGATGGGATTAAAATTCGAATATTCAAGTTACCCCCTATCTCAAGTAAATAGTTATATCTTGTTCTAACCTGTTTTTTTAGGTCTCCTGAAATTTTTCCCTAAAAAATGCGATAACTAATGTGTAAGTGAGTTATTTTAAATATCTTGACTGAACTATTGCGCTAATGCTAACATTAAATAAACAGTGAATTAGCATGCAAAGGGAAGCCATGATAAATTTAAACAATATCCACTCACTAACTGATTTTCAACGTAATACTAAGGAACACATAGAAAGACTGAAGGACACAGGTATGCCCGAGATATTAACAGTTAATGGTAGGTCGGAACTTGTTGTTCAAGATGCTGAGTCATATCAGAAAGTTTTAGACTACATAGATAAGTTAGAAGCTATTGCCGGAATAAAGCGTGGTCTCGGTGATATTTTGGAAGGGAGAACTAAGCCATCCTCTCAGGCATTTAAATCAATTAAGAAGAAGTTAAAAATTCCTTGAGAATGAACTACAGGTAGAAGTAACAGAGCAAGCTGAACAAGAGATAGAGGCTGCTTATCAATGGATTTTTATAGACTCTCCTTTAATTTCAAGAAAATGGTTTGAAGGATTGTTAGAGGCAATTGATAGCCTCAATACTTATCCTGAAAGGTGTATAGTTGCGCGGGAGGCAGTGGAAGTAGGAGAGGAAGTTCGGCAACTACTTTATGGTAATTATAGAATTTTATTTGTAATTAAGGACACGACAGTTTTTATTTTGCACTTTAGGCATGGCAGGAGAGATCGTCTCATTATAAATATGCTCTAATTTGACTAACTCGTAAAAACTTCCTTAATAGCATCTTCAACTTCTTGCTTCTGAACTGTGCCTTCGGACTTAGCTTCTGTATCTTTGATTTCAATTTCCATCTTGCTCTTCGAAATTGTGGTATTTGCTCTTAGTTCGCTGTACTGTTTTATGAGTTTGTATGCTTCAGATGCTTTTGTAAGTGCGCTGAGGGTAGATATTAAGTAATCTATTCCTTGTTTAGCTAGTAGTTTAATATCTGTGCTATTTATAATTTCTAGCCAAGCTTCTTCAGCTTCTTCCGGGGTGGAAAATGAATTGAGTCCTAGTAAGCCAAGAGCTTTCCGGATATTTTCTTCGCTATATTGTCCCGAACTTAAATCAGTTGAAGCGGCATAAAAGCCTTCTTCAAAAGAATTTTTCGGAGCTTCTCCTACTATATCTTCAGCGCCTGAGAAGCTTAAAAGTTCTTTTAGGTGCGGATGTAGTAGAGCGTCAACATTTTCACCGGAGATTTCAATTCTTCCTTTTTTAGCAGTTAGAACTTCTTGAAGGATTTTCTTTGCTCTGTCAGGTGCAATTTTTAAACAGCGTGATAACGCACTGAGAAATGAAGCTTCATCCTGAGATACAAATCTATCCGTCGAAATAACAGATGCTACTAGTTTAAATACTTTTTGTACTTCTTCCTGTGATTGTGAAATAGGAGTTTGAAGTAAGTTTTTACATTCTCTAAAGAGGTCAAAATCTCCAAAGTCATTATCTAGAGCGATACCAACTTCTGGGAGTAATCCATCTTCACCTAAGCTAGAAAGTACTTTTGCTACTCTATCTTTTTCTTCCTTTGAAAGAGATCCATCAATACCCATTGCTCCAACTAGTATCGTTGCAATAGCTTTATTTGCTTGATTAGTGCGCATCTCAAAAACCCCTAGATTATATATGCTTAGTTCATTCAACCCATAACGTTATTGAACAAGTTCTAACTTTTGACGCATAAGAATAGCGATAGCGCATCCCAGTGCCGAAAAAGCTATTAATATTAGATACTTAATCTAGGCGCTGAGAGTGGATATAAAGTTAGACTATAAAACTGGTAATAAAAGCTAATTTCAATTATAAGAAGCGCAGATTTTAAAATTAAACCGGTGAATGAATGGCAAAAGATGATAGCTTAGAGTTAAATGGCGTGGTAACAGATTGTTATCCCAATACTACTTTTCTTGTGAAGTTAGAGAATGGACATGAACTTTTAGCTTACCTCGCTGGTAAATTAAGAAAACATTACATAAAAGTTTTAACAGGTGATCACGTTAGACTTCAGATCTCGCCATATGATTTAACTAAGGGCAGAATCATAAGAAGATTCACTAAGCCACCTAAGCCAGAAGATTACGAAACTCCAGATCCTGAACTTACAGAAGGCACAGAGTAGTAAGCAGTTACTTAACCTTTGTCCTAAGTACGATTGATTTAACTTTGTATTTCTTAGCAAGGTCTAAGATCTGAACAGTTAAGTCTAGCTTTGAAGATTCATCTCCGAGCACTATGAAATTTTTATCAACTAAGCTTTTATTTTCGCTTAGTAGCTTATCTAATTCAGTTAGGTCTGTCTGTTTTTTATCTAAGTAAATAGTGTTTTCCTTTGTAATGCTTAGAGTGATATCTTTATCTTCAGATTTTCCTCCACTTTTGTCCGCAGATTCATTTACTTTGGATCCAGGTAGATTAACTTTTAGGCCCCTATTTTCTGTCATAGAAAGTGAGACAAGGACAAAAGTAGCTAATAGGAAAAACATAATGTCTATAAGAGGGATTACCTCTATTCGGGCTTTTCTTCGAGTATGAGACTGATTTAGCTTCACTAGATTAACTCTTCTACTTGAGTTCCTATCCTTTCTAGAGTCTCTCTGCTTTTAACCTCTAAATTAGAAAGATAATTAAAGGGAACTAGATTAACGATAGCAATAGTTAGTCCAAATGCAGTTGCTAGTAAGGCTTCTCCTATTCCGCCAGTTACAGAAAGAGGGGAGTTTAAATCAGTTGTTCCAAGATTAGCAAATGACTGCATTAATCCAGACACTGTACCTAATAAGCCAAGTAGGGGTGCGATAGTAATGGATGTATCTAGTATGCCGAGACCTTTAGTGATTTTTCGAAGCAGGTAGGCTGCTTCTTCTCTAAAACTTATTTGAAAAGATTTTATAGAAGTTGAATTTGATTCTGCTATTGTTTGTAGAAAAGGGTCTTTTGAATAGGAGGCAAGAGACAGGGCATCTTTAAGATTGTTCTCAGTTAAAAGTTTTACAAATTTATTTCGCTGTGTCTGATTAGTTTGCAGTATGAAAGTTATTATAAATAATATTCTTTCAAAGAGAATCGTAAGAGAAAGTACAGAGACAGCAAGTAGTGGCCACATTATGGGACCACCTTTTTCAATTATAGCTAGCATATAGTCTTAAAAGTTTAATTTTTTTAAGACTATACCCCATTTATATGATGTTCTGCAAAGGGCAAACCCATTAACTTTTCCCGACAATATCCCATGGGTAGCTCCCATTAATTTGTATGAGATCGCAAATGGTATTAACCTCTTTATCTTCATTGTGAAGTTCGATTCTTCTAGCAAGTTGAGTTACGACTCTCTTTGTGTTTTCGGATAGAATCTTACATATAGCAAGCATTGATTCTTGTTCGGGCTTGGTAGAGCTATGAAATGTCGATTCAACTCTGGAAAGAGTAGCTAAGCCAACGACTATCTCAATAGTCATATCTGCTAGCCTCTTAACTTGAAGTTGCTCTTTGATCAGGCCCTTTTTATGTTTTTTAATTAGATATTCAGCACATCTTTGTAAATGTAGAACTGCTTTTTCATAGATTGCAGCAAATTCTTTTAGTTCAGGAAGTTGGGTATCAATTTCAGCTGATCCTAGCCCCGTTTTCTGGGTAATTTGTGATCCCACATATGAAGAAAGTAAGCCGATTTTTTTAATGGGATCATTAAGGAAATCGGATTTTATATTCTTAACCTCTAAAAGATAATCGCCTACAGGTTTTATTCCTGTTAAACCAATATATATTCTAAGTACTTCGTTCGTGCCTTCAAAGATCATATTGATTCTCGAATCTCTAAGGTATCTTTCGTAAGGATAATCTTTCATAAAGCCATTTCCGCCAGCAATCTGTAGAGCTTCATTTATCGTAAACCAGAGAGCTTCAGTTGCGTAAATCTTAGAAATCGCAGCTTCAATTGAATAATCTGGGTGGCCAGTGTCAATGAAATTGCCAACTTGTCTTACTAGACTTTCACTTGCAAAACATTTTGCAGTCATTAAAGCAATTTTTTCTTTTATAACTGGGAAATCTATAATTGCAGTGTTAAATTGTTTTCTATCTGAAGCTTGTTTTACAGCAGCTTCAATCATTCTTTTCATTCCTCCTACACAACCTCCGCCAAGACCAGTTCTTCCATTGTTAAGGATTTCCATGGCCACTTTAAAGCCTTTTCCTTCTTCGCCTAGAACGTTCTCTGCTGGAACTACTACATTTTCAAATGTTATAGTAGTGGTGGCAGAAGATCTTATACCAAGTTTGTCCTCCTTCGGCCCGGAGCTTACTCCTCCAAATTCTCTTTCTACGATGAAGGCTGTAATTTTTCCGCCTTCTGATTCAGTCTTAGCAAACACTGTAAAGAATGATGCAAATGCACCATTTGTAATCCAAATTTTTTCACCATTTAAAGTCCACGTGCCATCTTCGTTTTTCTTGGCATGAGTTCTAATAGAGCTTGCATCGCTACCAGCTCCAGCTTCTGTTAAGCAAAAAGATGCAATTCGTTCTCCACTTGCTAATTGTGGTAAGTATTTTTTCTTTTGATCTGGTGTTCCAAAAAGAAGCAAACCTTTCATCCCAATTGAGCTATGTGCTCCTATCGTTAGGGAAGTGGAAGCATCAAAGGATGAAATTTCACTTAGTACTCTTGAATATCCAGCGTTTGAAAGTCCAATGCCTCCAAATTCTTCTGGAATGATTAAACCGAATAAGCCGAGATCTCTGAGTTCTTGAATATATGCCTCAGGCTGTTCTCCTTTATTATCAAATTCTTTAAAGAGCTCATTTTTATCTTTTAAGAAATCATTGATTGTTTCATTAACTGCCCTCAGGGTCTCTTCCTGCTCAGGTTCGAATTTAGGAAATGGTAAGAGGTCTTGATAGTTAATTTGCCCCATGAAGAACCCTTGTGCTAAGCTTTTTCTTTCTTCCATTGACCTATGAGTCTCCTCTAAAAGTTTAATATTTATTACAGTTTAGACTATGTTTGTTGATAATTCGATACGAAAATTATTAAATGAAACTAGTTTCCCACCCTTGTCATCATAATTAGATAATAATTGAGAATAAAAGCATGGAAAGCATAGTAAAATTAGATCAGCCTATTTCACCTCTCTTGGACGAGCTACTTGGTGAAAGTAATTTGAGGAAGCCAAGTCTTGGAATCGAGGATACCAAATCTCTTTGGGCGAGCCTGAGGAGCAAGGTCAATCCGGTTGTAGATGACTGGTTACCTGCAAAAGATGAAATATTAGAGAATATTTCTTTAGTAAGTAGTATCGAAGTTATTAGTGCCGAAGAATCTAATATTATAAAAGAATCAGAGCCAGATACCGAATTATATACTCTATTGAATGAAGCTACATTATTCCTAAAAGAAGAGTTAGGAATAATCAAATCAGAGCTTTCTAATATTCATTTATACAAAGGGGCTATCCAAAGCTTAAGTGCAAAGATTTCCGATAAAGATGTGGGGTATGATCAAATAAAAAGTGTTCTAGAGTCCTCTGAATGGGTGGTTGGTAGCAAGTTCGATCAATTTGAAGAGAAGTTTGAAATCTTTAAGGATGATTTACCACGTCTTCAAAAGGGGGCTAACGAGAACATCCTCGAAGCTTTAAAAGAGTTTGAAGAAAAATGCCTTAGGTTAGGAGCAACACAGTTAGATTCTTTATTAAGTATTAAAGGGCAAGTTGGTAGTTCTAAGGTCGAAGAGTTACAAGAAACCTTAATGTATCTTATTAGCGGTCAGAAGAGAATTCTTGAGTCCATTTCTGATATCATGAATGGTTTAAGATCAGTTTCTGGAAGTGTGGCGAGTCTCCCAAGTCAGGAGATGATAGAGAATCTGGGAGAGAGGCAAGAAGAAAAAATTGAACTTTTTAAGTTGGAACTCGTTGGGTCTAGAATTGAAGAGAGATTAGAGGAACAATTTTTGAAAAAAGCTGTGATTGCTATAGGCGTAATTTGTCTTTTCACCTTTTCAGCTATTTTATATAGCTTGGTTTAGTGATCCTCTGTTTATAGAAAACCAAGTCATTTCGTGTTTATTCGCGGAGAGATGAATTAAATTCGATTTCTCTGTTTTACTTAAATCATCTAAAATACTTAAATCTGATTTATTAGTGAATTTAAGAGTGCAAACTAAGCTAATATCAGGCCTTTTTCGTTTTAGTTCTCTCAAGTGTGTAACTATCTTTATTGGTTCTAAGGCCACATCTGAAAAGATCCAAGCATTTTTTTCAAGTGCAATTGGGTCTGGATAATTCATAACATCTTTTTGATAGAACGTAACATTTTTTAGGGAAGAAACTTTAGGATCTAGGGGTGATTTGTCGATTGCAATTACTTCTCGAAATAAAGAACTTAAAACCCATGTCCAACCACCAGGGCATGCACCTAAGTCAATTGCAAGTAGTCCATCCTTTGGTATCAATCTAGTTCTTGTAAAAAATTCCCAAAGCTTTAAGTACGCTCTTGAGGGTGGTTCGGTTTTATTCTGATGAAATGGATATACGCCGTAAGGTACGGAAGCAGTAGTAGCAGATGCATAGAGAAGTGTATTTTTATCTAGTAATGTCCACGCTCCAAGTGGGCTACTAGGGAATTTATCTAAAAAGTTAAATGTAGTTGGTCTAATTTTAAGTAGCTGATCTTCAATTAATTTCCCGCGTCCATTCTCTACATGTGGATAGTAGATCCAGAGTTTTTGTGTGTCATTTAGGATTCTTTTTGCTTCACCGATGGATTTAAAGTTAATAAGCCGCGGATTGACCCATTGATTAAGAGCATATGGAATTTTAATGTAGGGTAAGGTTAAATCTATATGTAAATTTTGTTCAAGTTTTAGATCCTTGCAGACGGTTAACTTTGTGGCATGCGAACCACTTGATATAAAGTATTGATTTGATGAGTATACTAGGGCCATTTAAGTGTTTGAAATTACGAGATTATTTTTATTAGTATAAGGCGAAATGGTTAATTAAGATACCGCACAAGTTATTTTGACTTATGATCGATAATTTAGATGAAACTAACTTATTAATTCGCAAATTTAAATACTCAGCTATGAAATTCGAGAGCGGTGGTTTTGAGGCAACTTCTTCAAGTCGGCAAAAAAGGCCGTTGCCTGCTGCCATTACTGATATTGGATGTGAGAGAGATATAAATGAAGATAGGTATGCCTCTGTCCAGTTAGATGATTCATCTGTATGGGTTGTGTGCGATGGAATGGGTGGTACGGTGGGGGGGGAGTTGGCTGCACAACTTACCATTGAAACTATAAAAAGAGGCCTGGAGTCTCTTGATGAAGCTATAACCGTACAAGACCTGGCTGATGCGATACAAGAAGCAAATAGGGTTATTGTTTTAAGAAGACAAAATCCAGCGTTTTCAGGAATGGGTACTACCATAGTATCTGCACTTGTTTCTAGCGATGAATTGCATGTTTTACATGCAGGTGATTCTAGAGCATATTTTATAAGCGCAGAGAGCATTCAGGCTCTTACAAGTGATCACACATATGTTCAAGATTTGGTAAATAGGGGAATGATATCAGAAGAAGAAGCGTTAAGTCATCCTCAATCGCATGTTTTGACTAGATGTTTAGGTGGCGAACTTAGAGTTGTATTAGATACTTCTTCATTTTCACTGGCTAAAGCTGATTCGTTAAATAACCTAATGTTATGTTCGGATGGTTTATATAGTTTGGTTGATGATAATGAATTTTTTCAAATTGTTAATTCCTCATCTCCTCAGGAGGCATGTATTGCTCTTGTAGAATTAGCGCGGGAACGAGGGGGATACGATAATATTACAGTAGCTATTCTGCCTTTGCCATATACATTGGATGAGTATGTGCCTAAGGTGAAAAAAGAAACACACAAGAAGTCTAGGGTAGAATCTGAGTTGGTTTCTTTAAAGCCTAAAAAAACCATCGGTAAGAAGCAAAAGATAGTTTTAATGGTCGCATTAGGCTTGTTTTCGGTTGTTTGCTCACTATGCGCATTTTTAGCATTTTTATAGATTTATAAGGAGAAACGTTTATGAATGAGAAAGATAAATTAGGTAAGAATGGCTTAGAACCATCATCTCTGCAGGCTTCTAGGGCGCGCAATAGAACGGTGATGCTATCATCGGATGTAACAGGTCAAATGCGTGCGTTAATTCAAGGCGGTAGTACTGATACTGTTGAGGAAGAACAGAATAGCCCTAATAGTGGCTTTGTTGCTCCTACAAATTTTGGAAAAGGTTTTGGAGTGCCTAGCAATGGAGGAGGAGATACCGTAACAGAATTGCATACTGCGCCAGTACAAACTCACGGACAAAGTTTTGAGTCTAATCATTTAGATATAGATTTCCCTTCCGTTAATAGGCGTAATAAGACAGAAATGCAAGAACGTCCAGTCTTAACAACCATGCACGATATTAGAAAATCTAAAGAGCTACTGGCTGGTAATGTGTGTGCTACTGAAGCTTCCCATAGTCTTAATAATGCTGTGACTTCATTCGATCATGAAAGAGAGCAATTAGTTAAAGCAAGAATAGGATTTAAGAAATCTAGAATTTTTGGTTTTTTGATCAGTTTTGATCAAGATGAGAATGGAGAAATTTTAGAAGTAAGAGAGGGTCGTAGTATTGTTACTTCACGGTTTCTTGAACAGACTGATATATTGCTGATAGAGGATAGTTCAGTAAGTAATCCTCATGCTGTTATTAAAGCCGATAAGAAAGGCAATATAATGTTATTGGATCAACTATCTGAAATGGGTTCTGGTGTAATTAGATCTGGTCAGTCTAACGAAATTGATGCTGTCGGGAATCCGGTGGACTTAAAACAAGGTGATATTGTTAGATTTGGATCAAGGTACTTTATTTACTGTGCCGTACCTAAGATTGCAATACAAGATTAAGGGAGTATGGAGGTCGACCATTCTATAAATTTGAAGGCAGGGAATGTTATTCAAGGTAAGTATGAGATCTTGAGATGTCTCGGTGCTGGAAGCATGGGCATGGTATATGCTGTAAAGCATTT
>JBILFC010000359.1:0-2566 GCA_044351785.1 Bdellovibrionota bacterium | reverse complement strand
AATTTTCACCGTACCCATCTTGCTACCTTCTGGTAACACCCCGCTCCAAAATGCCACTGGAGCTCTACGTTTCCTTGAAAATGGATTCTTAAACTTACCTAAACTAAAGTCTTCATCACCACCAGTCTTAGATAGACTTTGGACAATCGAATACTCAGGTAATAACATGTCTAGTATCTGTAATGTACTAACTTCCAAAGCTCTCTTAGGCACAAAACTAGTAACTGGCTCTGGATTCTTATATTTAGCAAATTGCAGAATGCCTTCGTCCACTGCATATAATATTACCCTACCAGGAGAATCTAGTTCATAACCAATTTCCACATCCCCCCCTGGCCTAACCTTCTCAGGTACTTTTAATGAAATAGAAGCCGTATATTCCGATTTTGCAATATAAAAAGGCTTAACTCCATAACTAAGCGGACTTGAGAATATCTCTTTAGAATCAAGTGATCTAACAAAACTTATTGCTACATAAGCATTACCAACAATTCCTCTTGGCACCTTTATCTTTTGAATACTTGATAATGAATCTGCCTTAAACCATTTAGAGGCATAGACCTTATCTCTTTCAATAGTAATTAAGCCTGAACCTAAGTATGGAGTGTTTACTGCTATCTCTAATTCTTCATCCGGAACAACTGAATCTTTGGCTAATTTCATACCAACTTCAGAATTCTTATCATTCATAAAGCTAGTATTACCATCACCGTAAACGGTATAGCTTATTTTATTTAATTCCTTCCCTGTGGAATCTTTTATGAATAAGGTGAACTGACCTGCTTCATCTGTCTTAAGATTAAATCTAGCTCCACCAGTTTCAGCCGTACCTGAATCCACATTTATTTTAAAGCTAGAGGCGATACTCTTCTTAGGTGTCAACTCATAAGCTAATGTTCCATTCGGCTGCTTAACTAAAGTAGAGATTCTTTTAGTTTCTTCAAGTTCTAAAGTTAAATCAGCAAGAGGAATTGATTTTAGATCCTGACCTAAAGCTAGTAAACTAACTTCTCTCTCAGACCCTTTATTAATATAGCCTAAAGAGCCATTAACTTTCCAACCAAGAAATAACTTAGAATCAGAAATTAACGTTTTAAGTGATGCTAGTACTGATCTTCCAGATTCCTTCTCGAAGGCCTCACCTGCAAATTCTATATTAAATGCTCCTTCTGCGTATTTACTTAGATCAGGAACAAATACTGCCTTCCCATCCTTATCTGTACTTAATTCACCAAGGTTCTCTGGCTCCCGACTCACCTCCCTCTCCTCACTCTGCTGATAAAAAGTATAGTCAGGATACGTACTAAATTCTCCATTCCACGGCTTCGCTAACAATGTTCCCTGAACTTTATTTTCAATAGCCGGAGTACCGAACAAATTTTTCACATTTACAACGATTGTACCCTTAGAGGAGAACCATGCACTCGAATCAACTAATGATCCTTCGTCTACTATATAGTTTGTACTAACTGCTAACTTATCTGGCTGGAATTCATCAACTCTAAAAGTTGTAGAACCTAAGTTAAATCTCTTCTCACTTGAATTTCCTCTAACCAGATATACGCTTAAGTTATACGTCCCACTTAAGGAGTTAGCTGATGACCACCTAAAATCATCTAAACCTAACTTAGATAATGAAAACTTCTGATTAAGCACCTCCACTCCCCTTGGATCAGTTAGTACTAATTCTAAGGGAATCTCAGACAATACCGGTTCTAAATTTCTTTTTCTTACTATAATACCGAACCTAGCTTCCTCCCCTGGCCTATAAATTCCTCGGTCCGAGAATAACATTGCTCTTAAACCTACTGCCTCATCACTATTCACAATACCTGAAGTATCAAACTTACTAAAATTTAAACTTCTATCTCCATTAGCATAAGGCAAGAAGGAATAATCCTCTCCCTTCTCCACTACGTACATCAAAGGCTGCTTTTCTCTCTTTAAATCATTAGTAGCCGGAAACTGAACATGTCCGTTTGCATCGGTTGTTTTTGTGTAAATGGGAATCCCATTTTGCCCAAGTAATTTTACCGTAGCAGAACTTACCGCCTCCCCGCTTCTAAATGACATTACAAAAACGTCATGTTCACCTGACAATGAATTCTTAACAAGAATTCCTAAGTCTGTAAGTAGAACTAGACGCTTATCTTCTAGCTTAGCATCTGGGCAGTATCCATCTTCAGAGTAGCATTCATTATAAGATTGATCAGCGCAGTACTCCCCTTCACACTCACTTTCATCTTCTTTACTCTCTTCTTTTACCTCTTTTACTTTCAAATAAAATAATCCTGAAGGGTTCTTCCCCTTCTTCATGAATTTATCAAAATTCACTACAGTATATACGCTCTTACCTGGATCTACATACGGAGGGCTTTCTGTATAGGTTGTTGTTTCAGCTAACTGATCTAGTGCAAATGAGCCATAGTTAAAACTTGGACTTGAATACTTATCATATGTAACTGACACCAAATGATGCACATTCTCAGGTAAAATTCTTGATAATTCATACTGAACCTTAGGAACATTTCTTAAAGAAACCCCTAACTTTCTAGATCCGCTAAGA
>JBILFC010000358.1:0-2582 GCA_044351785.1 Bdellovibrionota bacterium | reverse complement strand
AATGGGAGAATTTATGGCACTTTATAATCCACCACATCCGGGCGAGTTATTGTGGAGCTTGTGTATTGAACCTTTAGGTCTAACTATAACTGCTGTAGCGAAGTCGTTAGGTATCTCTAGAAAGACTTTATCTGAAGTTATAAATGGTAAGTCTTCCATTACTCCTGAGATGGCTATTAGATTGTCTCTTGCTTTTAATAATAAACCAGAGATGTGGCTCAATCATCAACAGCAGTATGATTTATGGAAGGCGAGAAATAAGCTTAAAAAGATTAAGGTAGAAAGGTTAGCAGCTTAGGGCTTATAAGCATCATAGTGGAGTAGAGTAACAATTTGCTCCTTAACTTGACTTCTAGCATCTAAATGCTTAGAATTACAGAACGCGAGTTAAAGCGTCGATATTCATTTTTGTGAAGAAGTTTGATGAACTTTTTCATGGGGGTGAAAAGGGTTCGACGTAGGTTGGGATGTATTAGGTCGCGTGTCCCGGTGCCGTTGGCCGGGTTAAAAAACGGCAAAAAAGTAGTCGCAAACGAAAACGATTACGCTCCTGTAGCACTAGCCGCTTAAGCTGGTGCCCCTCTCTAGATTCTGCGCCTCAGAGTTTCTAGGGGGCTTATCTGAGGCTAGGATTAGGCTTGTGTTTGGCGAGCACGATCCGAAATTTTTCCGGACTAGTCTCTGACATCGTGTTTGGGGGATAAGTCAGAGGCGAAATAAAATACTCAGACTACACATCGTAGAAGCCTTTTACATCAAATTTACGGACGGGGGTTCAACTCCCCCCACCTCCATTCGACTCGCCTTCGCGGAGCTCAGGCTCGCTCATGGCAGGCCACTTTATTTATCATCAGTTCGTTGTCCCACTATGAGAGTCGAATGGACCCTGAGTAAGCTCGACCAATGGGAGAGTGCATCGAAGGGTAAAGCAGGCCATTCGACTTTTTTAGATAGTGTATCTATCTTTCTGTAAATTAAATTTAGTTATGTGAGTTGTTAGGGGGAGTGTCCTGATATGTTTTTCGTAGAAAAACATATCAGGACACTCGGAAAAGGAGGGGTCATATTCAACATGTGGTAGAGATTTATTAGCAAAATAAAATAACTACATGGAGAATATTTTTATGACCCCAAGCATGGATATTACCTTAATTAAAGAGATAATGGAACTTCTTAGCGCAAAGGGAACGGACGGTTTTAAGGAAGTAATGACAAGCCTCTTGAACGAATCAATGAAGGCAGAAAGGAGTGATTTTCTTAAAGCTAAGCCCTATGAGAGAAATTCTAAAAGACTAGGCTATGCAAATGGATTTAAACCAAAGAGATTAAATACGAGGATAGGTACTCTTAAACTTAGCATTCCTCAGGTTAGAGGATTGGAATTTTATCCTAAGGCCCTAGAGAAGGGATCAAGAAGTGAGAGATCTTTAAAACTTGCTATCGCGGAAATGTATATAAATGGGGTTTCTACAAGGCGAGTAACAGAAATTACTAAAGAGCTATGCGGGTTAGATGTTAGCTCTTCCCAGGTATCTAGGATATCAAAGGTTCTAGATGATGAAATAGAAAAATTTAGAAATGCTCCCATTGAAAGAATACCATACTTATTCCTAGATGCTCACTATCAGAAAGTTCGGCATGATGGGTATGTTAGAGACATGGCTGTTCTTATCGCGACCGGTATAGATATGCAGGGGAAAAGGTGTATTCTGGGTACTTGTGTGTCTTTTTCTGAAGCCTCTGTTCATTGGAGAGAATTCTTACTTTCTCTAATAAAAAGAGGTCTCAATGGGGTTACTATGATAACTAGTGATGATCATAAGGGGCTTAGGCAAGCAATACAACACGCTTTCCCATCCGTGCCTTGGCAAAGATGTCAGTTCCATTTCGCTCAAAATGCTCAAGCTTTTGCAAATAAAAAAGAACAACGCAAAGTAATTGCTCAAGATATTAGAGATATATTTAATTCTCCAACAATTCAAGATGCAAAAAATAGAACTGATATCGTTATTGATAAATATAAACAAAACAATCCATTCTTCGCTTCCTGGATAGAAAACTCTATTGAGGAATGCTTCACTGCGTTCTCACAGCCAAGAGAATATCAAGTATTCTTGCGAACAGTTAATCCTTTAGAAAATATAAATAGGGAAGTCAGACGACGTACTAATGTAGTATCTATATTTCCTAATCAACAATCTTGTTTAAGGCTTATCTCAGCTATACTTATGGAAATCCATGACGATTGGACTACAGCTGATAAGTATTATCTAAACATAAAACATCTACTTCATGATGAATATGTATATAAACTAAATAAAAATAATACTATTTACAGAAAAAAAGTTGCTTAGCCGAGAGAATGGGCACAACCCTTCGATGCGCTACCCCTCGACTTCGCTCGGGGGCTGGCCGCTTACTCAGAGTTATTTTCAGCAGTGCTGAAAATAAAAAAACAGAGGCTCGAAGCCTCTTGTTGCAAACTATCAAAGTATGATGTTTAGAAGAAAAAAACCCTGGCGACGTCCTACTTTCCCAGCAATGCTAGTATCATCGGCGCTGAAGGTCTTAACTGCTGAGTT
>JBILFC010000183.1:0-6199 GCA_044351785.1 Bdellovibrionota bacterium | reverse complement strand
TTACTAGATCAGAATTTCTTCGTTATTTAAAGAGCGGTGGTTTGCCTGGAATTTTTACAGTAAAGAATAAATCGGAAAAGGATTCATTACTTAGAGATTGGATTGCTTTGACTGTGGAAAGAGATATTCATACCTTTGAAAAATCGGGCCTAAGCTCTGAGCTTGCTCTTGAGATATTGGAACTTATAGCAAGATTAGAGGAGCCAAGTTTAGCGAATATCTCAAAGGTAGTTAAGAGTGATATCCGTATTATAAAATCGCACTTAGATGTATTGAAGACATTATTTGTTATTAATACTCTATCACCTCATAAGTCAGGCAGCGGAAAGGAGTTGTATTTTATTCTTGATACAGCAATAGCTAGTACCTTGGGGGCGAGTTTTGAGAGACTACTTTGCACAACGGTTCTTAATGAGCTTTTAGCTAAGTTTGGTTTTATGGGTGATTCTTCTAAGAAGCTTTATTATTATCGGACTGCTAGGGGGAGTAGGGTGGATTTTTTAATAGAGGATCAAAAGGGGTCTGTTTCTTTATTGAAAATAATATATGACGAAAAATATGATGAGAGAGAGTTTAATATCTTAACTGCGTATAGAAAGAAATATGGAGAAGGGGTTAAATTATTTGCCTTAGCACCTTTTGAGAGTTTAGGTTCTAAAGAACAAGTAAAGGTTTATAAGTGGGAATCTATAGCTTAAGTGATGTTAAAAGAAGTATCCTGTCGATTACTCTATGGTCTGCTTTTGCATCTTTAATTGCCCATTTAGTAGATTTGCCTCTATTGGGAATTATCACTTGGGTGGTCACTGGTTGTTATCATGAGCTTGGCCACACCCTTGCTTTCTGGCTTGGTTCTATTCCAGCTATCCCTTTTTTTATGATAATGACTTTTTCTTTGCCTCAGTTTGGGGGGATTGTGGTGTTTCTAATTTTATTAGTATTAGCTGTTTATTTTTTCTTAAAGGGCAAGAAGCAAGATATTTTAGAAGTTAAAATTCTTTCGGGTCTATTTGTATTTCTTTTAACTTTTTGTACCTGGATTATAAGTGATAAGCAGCATGAGGCTGTTTCAATAATGGGTGGGCTTTTAGGAGAGAGTCTTGTATCCGCTTTAGTTATCTTTATTGCTCTGAGTAATTTCCCCGATACTAAAATATTTATACAATATCGTTATCTTTTTGCCTTTACAGGGCCATGGGTATTAGTAGGAACACTTGTAAAGTGGACGCGCATAAGTCTTGGCTTTGATAAACTTCCATACGGGGCTATGATTGATATCGGAGGGGCTATGCATGGAAAGTCTGATGGAGACATAGATCGGCTCTTAAGAGATTTTCACTTTACTGAGTATCAGTTGAAGATGATATTTACGCTGGGGGCTTATGGGGCGGTGCTTATACTCTTATTAGGTTTGTTGCTAGTTAAGCGACGTCTTTAACTGGATCGAGTGAAACATGTTCTTTTAATTTATGCCATAAATCCCAGTCTCTCTGTAAGTTCATCCAGAATTCTGGTTCAATTGAAAAGGCATCAGAAAGTGTTAGAGCGCTTTCAGCTGTTATCCCTCTTTTGCCATGAACAATTTCATTGAGGCGTGCATATGTCCATCCTAAATGTCTAGCTAATTTTGCCTGTGATATTCCTAATGGTTCTAGAAACTCCTTTAGTAGCATGGTGCCTGGGTGAGTAGGGGGTCTTTTTTTTGGTAGCATATATATCCTTTATTAAATTTATTAATGATAGTCTACAATATCAACTTCATAGGCGTTGCCATCAATCCATTTAAAAATTATTCTCCATTGATTATTTATTCGTAAGCTATGGAAGCCTTTTAAGTCACCTTTTAACCCCTCTAGCCTGTTTCCTGGAGGCACTCTAAGTGAATCTAGTTTGGTGACGGCATTTAGTTGGTCTAGTAATCTATCAGCTTTCCCATGCAACTCCTTTGAAAATCTACGAGTCGCTTTACTGCTAATGCCATCGTAGATATCCATTGCTAACTTACCTCTAAAGCTCTTAATCATTTAAAGATTATATATCGACTATCGATATAGTTCAATTGTTATTTTATGGAACTTGAATTTTCATAAAATATAGGTTGTTAGGTTGCCTTATTACAAGTATTTAACACTAATTCCTTGTGAGTATAAAACCTGCCTTACATTCAAATATGGGAAGATGGAGAAAGCGGTGTTTTGCTGAGTTCAGAGGAGAGTTGGTATTTTCTTTCTTGTGTCGGGAGTATTCAAATGAGAATTTTGTGGTTCGCTAAAAAAGATGATTATAGCTCTTTTTTTTTGTTTCTGCGGGCAATATCTCCATGTGCTAATCCGACATGGGGTTTAAGTAAGTTTTGTTTTGATGTGTTTGAATACTTCGGTAACAACGAGCCTGAAGATATGAAAGTTCTCTTGATTGTTGATGCGAGCCATGATGGTTACCAATCTGTTATTGCACATGCGACGGAAGATTTCGGCCCGCAGAATATCGTAGTTGTTGCTTTGGTCTCGCCGGATAATCCTCCTTTGACGGGGGTTGCTGATATGCCTGTTAGTAGCATTCTGATCGATCGTAATGCTGGGGCTTCTCAAGTCGCGGCGCAGATTGAAGAGTTGTTTCGTCAGAAGGGCCTTCAGCGACCAGTGGTGGCTGAAGACTCTGCGATCTCCCCTTGATGAAGTGATCGCAATGACAGAATGAATGTTACCAGTCACACAGTGATTGAGCTGGTTCGCGAAATATCGAAACCCCTTTACGGTTTTTCCGCAATCCGTAAGGGGTGTTTCTTTTATCTCAAACTATGCTTTCTTCCGTATCCAAAGTAAATTACAAGTCCCAGTCCCATCCATACAAACAGCCTTATCCACGTATCTGGTGGTAGAGAGAGCATTTGAAGTAGTGCAGACAGCGCGCCGATGGTGCAGACAAAATGTGGGTAGGGTACTTTAAAGGGTCTTGGGAAGTCAGGCTCTTTATAGCGAAGGATTAATACTCCTACGCAAACTATTGCAAAGGCAAATAGAGTTCCGATTGATACAAGCTCACCTAAAATTCCAATTGGAAATACTCCAGCAATCACTGCAGCAAGTATTCCACTAGCAATTGTAGTAGCAGAAGGAGTTCCGTAAATAGGATGCATCTTGGCGAATATTGGTGGAAGTAATCCATCATGCGCCATTGTGTAAAGAATTCTTGGCTGCGCCATTAGTAAGGATAGTACGACAGAACTAAGCCCCATTATAGCACCAAGTTTAATAATTGGCCTTAACCACATCAAGCCTTCACCGGCTGCGTTTACTGCAACCGCCATAGGATCTGCCACACCAAGCTCGGTGTATTTTACAATTCCAGTTAGTACAAGTGATACGGCGATATAGAATAAAGTACATACAAGAAGAGCGCCGATGATACCAATAGGCATGTCGCGCTGAGGATCTTTCGCTTCTTGTGCTAGAGTTGAAAGCGCATCAAAGCCGATATAAGCAAAGAAAATTACTCCCGCCCCACGAAAAACTCCACTCCAACCAAAAGATCCAAAGTTACCAGTATTCTCAGGGACAAAAGGAACCCAGTTCTCAGGAATTATATATTGAGAACCAAAAATGATAAACATGCAAAGAACAGCAACTTTGATGCTTACGATAATATTGTTAAATTTAGCAGATTCTTTTGTGCCTCTATATAAGAGGTATGTCATAAGTATAATAATTAAAACGGCAGGTAGATTTACTATCGCACCACTTTGAGACCATCCAGTATCATGATGAAAAATCAGTGGTGAGCTAGCTAGTGCCATTGGAAAATCAAGGCCTCTATCTTTTAAGAAACTTATTAAATATCCAGACCACCCTACAGCAACCGTAGAAGCACCAAAGAGATATTCAAGAATTAAATCCCATCCGATAATCCAAGCAACAATCTGTCCCATAGTTGCATAAGCATAAGTATAAGCACTACCAGCAATTGGAATCATCGAGGCAAACTCTGCATAACAAAGACCAGCAAATACGCAAGCAACTCCAGAGATCATAAACGAATATACAATCCCAGGACCTGCATAATTAGCAGCCGCCTGACCAGTTAAAACAAAAATACCCGCACCAATTACGCCACCGACTCCAAGAAGAACTAAGTTCATAGCAGTAAGAGTTCTCTTAAAAGAATGATTCTTAGAATCAGACTCTTTTAAAATCTCTGAAACTGGCTTTCTTGCAAATAGGCTTTTAGACATGGAAATCCTTGTTTAATGTTTAATGGGGGTACTTTATTAAGGATCTATTAAATAGTCTATATTAAAAGTGATTTAGCTTGTTGCTGAGTATTTGGGTCGGGTTAAATGGTCTGAAAGCCAGCTTGTATGAAGTGTTTGTCAGTTGTGAGGGCGCTTTTTATGGCGTACTTTTTCATTAGAATAAAACTCAAGCAGTCAGTAAAGGAATAGTTTTGATCTTTATGCTGTAAGAAAAATCTTTCAGTAGATTGAAAAAGGTCAGAACCAGACCAGTGAATTTTTAACACTTTTGATTGATCAATAAGGGTAGAGAGAGTGCGAATTTGAGATGGAACTTTTCTGGCTTTAAGAAGGGTATATGTTTCTTCTAGTATATAATCACTAGTATGAACGCTTAGCTTGTCTTTCTTTACCGTTTCAAGGAAATTTTTAGCGGTAGTATGGTAAGGGTCGTTACTTATCAAGAGTGCAAAGAGGCCACTTGTATCAATAAAAACTTTATTTGAACTCATAATTATAAATCGTATATTAGATCATCATCTGATTTACTCTTATCTAAGTCAGGTGCCTCTATAGCGTGTTCACATACAGCAAAAAGGGGATCAGAATCAGAGTCCGTTGCATATTCCTCATGGTATGGGCTAAGTACAGCTAGCTTTTTGCCTCTATAAGTAAGAAGCATCGATACTCCCTTTTTAAGCTGAGAGACAATGGATTCTGAGTCATTTCTTAGATCGAGCATGGAGATGGTTTTCATAACTCAAGTTTAACTTGAAGTTGAGGTTAAGGCAAGGAGATTATAATAATGCAATTAATCATTGTAATTACTATGGGTTAGGATAGTACGTAGGCTAGTTAATGAGGATGATGAAGAGGAGATTTCTTATGAATTGCTTTCCACTTGTCTCTATGAGAGGAATTTATTCAATGTAAATCAATGGCTTTTATAGGAGGTTTTTCATGAAGTGGTTTTGGGTTTTTTTGGCGGCACTTCTGTTCGCTACTGGCGATTTCTTTGCTAATCGTGGAGGAGAACGAAGTGATTATAAGACTGTTCTTTTTGGTGCGTTCGTTGGGGGCTTTGGTTACTTTGCGTTGGCATATGTATCTAAGGCTATGGGGCTTGCATCCTTGGCCGGATATGCCAATGGAATTGTTGTTGCCTTGGGTGTTGCTGCTGGGGTGTTCATAAAGAAAGAGAGTATTAGTGCTGCGGAACTCTTTTTTCTTGCAGTAATTCTTATGGGCATTGTGGGTCTTGCAACAGTGCAGTCTCATTCAGTCGATACATGAAATGTTTTTACCTGGAATGTTTTCGCCCGGTAGTTCTCTACCGGGTATTTTATATAGGAAGTTTAAGATGAATGTTGAATTTGGAAATGCTGGGACAATTGACACAAATGAAACTGGATGGTTTATTGGTTTTAGTGAATGGATGAAGTCAGATCCGCATAATTTAAGATTCATTCCAAGAGACCTCAGCCTAAATTCTTTGTGCATGAAATGGGGCATGCATACTGCAGGTAGTCCCAATGGCGAAGAAAAGCCAATTAGTGAAGGTAGGACGATGTCCATGTTAGTTAGTGAAAGAGGTAGGTTTCGCTTAAACTTTGATAGTAAGAAGGATTTTTCATCGGGCGAAATGAAAAGCTTCCTGTTATAGAATCATGGTGATTTTGTCATATGGGGCCCAGGATTATACCATTCTGCATACTGTGAAGAAGAATCCACTATTTTGACTTTAAGATGGTTTGAAAGTGAGCCTAAGGTATAAAACCCATAAATTTCTAATATTTAGTATAAAGATCTCGTAAAGATTAACTTATTAGGGTTATTAATCTATTTTATCTAACCTGCCTCTAGGTTAAACTGTAGGCCTATTTAGATAAGAGGAGGCTATGACTAGATTGCGAGTTATTGGTTTGATTGTATTAATTCTAATTCCATCAGGAGTATTGGGCTCTAGTG
>JBILFC010000295.1:0-3607 GCA_044351785.1 Bdellovibrionota bacterium | reverse complement strand
GGTTATTATGCAGATGATGTAGATAGTCAGGGTACAAGGTCCCAGGAATATCTCACTCAGCCTAAAGTTAGCGATGAACTTAGATTAAATATAGCAAATCTATCATTAGGGTATGATAGGGGAAATTTCTACTCAAAACTTAGTCTCCAATATGGTGATTCCGTAAATGTAAATTACAGCGCGGAAGATAAGGATGGTACAAAGTATATTCAAGAATCCTATATTGGCTATAAGTTAACAGACGCTTTAAAAATAGATGCAGGTATTTATCTCTCTCATATTGGCCTAGAGAGTTTTAACACATACCTTAATCCTGCCTACACAAGATCATTTGTAAGTGAGTTTAGTCCATATTATCAGTCAGGCATTAGATTATCTTATGAATACTCAAGTAAACTCTCATTTCAGTTTCATGTCTTAAATGGTTGGCAGAATATCTCTAAATTCGATGGGGGAGCGGCATTTGGAACTCAAGCTCTTTATAAATCAGAAGAAGGCTACCAAGTGAGTTATAATACATTTGTCGGGAAAGAATCTGATTATGAAAGATATTTTAATGATTTTGTTTTTACAATACCAGTTTCGGAGAAGTTAAATTTATATATAGTCGCTGACCTCGGGTTTCAACACAGTGAAAATTTAGGAGATACAACTTGGACAGGTTATCTAGGAATATTAGAATATAAGCTAGCTGAAGATCTATCTCTAGTAGGGCGACTAGAACATTATCAAGATCAGGATGGGACAATAGTTACGACAGTTAACGGCAAACCCTTTTCATCTTTCGCATATTCTATGGGAGTTAGCTATGCACTCTTAAAAGGTTTGTTGCTAAGAACAGAAGTAAGACGCTTCGATGCTACGAATGAAATTTATGACGCGAAGAATGATATTGCAAATGAAACTAATACTCTAGTTACAAGTAGTATATCTTATAACTTTTAATTCTGTATCTTCACCACAGTATCCACCCCATCAAGCCCATGATCCAGCTCTAAATTATCTACCAGATAATGAAGCCCACGGCTTTCTTTCCTACTTAGGCTACAGTCTATGATTAGAAGGGCTACGTCGATGATGTTTCTTAGTTCAAGGGAATTTTTAGTAACTTTATACTTCCAGTAGTAGTCAGTATTTTCTTGTTTGATAAATTCTATTCGTCTTTTAGCACTTAGAAGTCTATCAGTGCTTCTGACAATTCCTACAAGGTTCCACATCGTACGCCTTACTTCATCCCAAGAGTGAGTAATCAATACTTCTTCCTCGCTCTTACTTGTATCTAGGTCATCCCACTGAGGTAGATCCCTAGGTGAGGGGATGTTTGCTATGATTGACTGGGCATAGGTGGTAGCTCTTCTAGCAAATACTACTGCTTCTAAAAGTGAATTAGAAGCTAAGCGATTTGCTCCGTGTAGTCCTGTGCAAGCAACTTCACCTGCAGAAAGTAAATTTGGCAGACTAGTTCTGCCTAGATCATCAGTCCACACCCCACCACAAGAGTAGTGCGCTGCAGGGACAACAGGGATAGGTTCTTTAGTAAGATCAATTCCGTAGCTAAGAAGTTTTTTATAGATTGTTGGGAATCTGCTTATTAAATAATCTTTATCTTTATGTGAAATATCTAGGTAAACACAGTCCTCACCAGAAGTTTTAAGCTCTTTATCAATAGCTCTAGCAACAATATCCCTAGAAGCAAGTTCCGCTCTAGGATCAGCGTCTTTCATGAAATTGTAGCCAGCTCTATTAATTAAGCGCCCACCTTCACCTCGCATAGCCTCCGTGATTAAAAAATTCTTTGCATGTGGATGGAATAAACAGGTGGGGTGGAACTGAATAAACTCCATATTCCTAATCTCCGCACCTGCTCTATAAGCCATAGCAAGACCATCACCAGTAGCGACATCTGGATTGGTTGTGTATAAATAAACTTTCCCAACTCCTCCACTAGCAAGATAAGTGATCTTCGCTCCAATCGTTTCCGCCTTGTTGGTTTCTAAATTAAGAACATAACAGCCGTTTACCTCCATCTCTTTACCTTGAATAAAATCTATCGCTAGATGATGAGTAAGTATTTTTATATTGGGGACTTTTGAAACTTCATCGAGTAAAGCCCGTTGAATTTCTGCCCCTGTACTGTCTCCAAAGTGAAGAATCCTTCTATCCGAGTGTCCACCTTCCTGACCTAAAGTAAATTTACCTTCTTTATTTTTATCAAAATGGGTACCGATATTTACTAAATGACCTATGGCTGATGGCCCTTCGCTTACAACAAGCTTAACAATCTCTTCATTACAGAGGCCAGCCCCTGCGACTAGAGTATCTTTAACATGAGAATTTACTGAATCGTTAGAGTCGGTTACAGAGGCAATCCCACCTTGGGCATAATTTGTATTGCCCTCATGCGGATTATCCTTGCAAATAATAGTGACATCACCGTATTTAGAGGCATCCAAACTATAGATTAAACCTGCTATGCCAGAGCCAATTACTAGGAAATCTGTTGAGATCATGTTAGGGTATAGGATAAATAATAGTTAATGATGTTAAGTTTAAAATCACAAAAAGGGAAGGCTAGTTTATTCTATTTTAGCGTAAGTGTTAAGCTATTACTCTTAAGTGCTCTTTTAGTCCCAAGTATTTGTTTGTCTGAACAACTCTATGCATATAAAAGTGCAAGAGGAACGCTAACCTTTACTTCAAGAAAACCCGCTGGAAAGTCTTATTATGTTGTCTCACCTAAGGTGCCTCAAAAATCTGTGTTTTATTACCATAGAGGACTAGGATACAGTACTAGCTCTAAGCCGAAGCCGAGTGCTTTTGATTCCGCTATTATAGAATTAGCCAAGGAGCATAATGTAGAGGCTGCTTTAATTAAAGCTGTTATGCATGTTGAATCTGCCTTTAATCCTAGGGCAGTATCATCAGCAGGGGCAAGAGGTCTTATGCAGTTAATGCCGGCAACAGCTAAGAGATTCGGAGTCTCAGATGCCTTTCATGCAATCGACAATATGAATGGAGGGGTTAAATATCTAAAATGGTTGTATAACCGTTTTGAGGGTAATCTTAGAAATGTATTAGCTGGTTATAATGCAGGAGAAGGTGCGGTAGACCAATATGGTGGTGTCCCTCCATATAAAGAGACTGTCGATTATGTGAGTAAAGTAATGGACCTTCATCGGATGTATCGGTCTGATTTTGCTGGGCTTACAAATTTAGATAAAAAATCTACTGGAGAAACTTCAAGAGCTAGGTTAGGTAAGCTATCAATTAGAAGTGATATAAATAATAAAAAAAGCTAAACCACCATTCAGTGAAAGCAGTCCTTAGGTACATCTTAGACTATCTTTGTAATAGGTATCCCAAGTTTGATAGTTATCATAATTACATTGGGAAGCAGCTCCCTAATATCTTAACTATGCTTAGGATATTGGCTGTGCCCGTTTTTGTAATGCTTCTAATTGAGCCTTCCCCAGGAATGGGCATGTGGGCAATGATAATCTTTGTAACCGCAAGTTTTACAGATTGGCTAGATGGCTATATTGCTAGATTATATAATGCCCAGAGTATCCTAGGCACTGTTCTTGATCCTTTAGCGGATAAGATACTT
>JBILFC010000357.1:0-2617 GCA_044351785.1 Bdellovibrionota bacterium | reverse complement strand
TGAAGATACGTAAACTACTTCTTTAGTTTTTCCGTATTTGGCACCCATTGCAGCTCCTACTGCTTGGAGGTACTGTGTGCCTGTGGGGGAGCTTTGAGAAACGATTCTTAAATCCTTATGCCCATAATGCATGGGCATCTGTCTACCACCGGAATTCGGATCATCTGCTTTACTAAGAATATTTAATAGTAATTCTTTTGTAGACATACCAAGGGCACAAACTAAACCCATATCGCGATAGTATGGGTAGAACCAATCGCTCCCAGAGTTCATTGCATTTGCGGTAGCGACTTGAACTGCTTCATGACCTGCGCAGCCAATTTGAAAGTGACACTTATTTTGCTTGTATAATGTGATGGCTTTTTCATCTACTAACCTAGCTCGAAGCATCTCTCTGTATGCGCTAAGAAGTGGATTTAGTTTTTTTTGAGGAGCGGTAGATTTTTTTGCGACTTTCTTTAAAGCTGTTTTTTTCTTCATTGACGCGCTCAGTCCTTTGTTGATTCTTTACTCCTAAGAATCCCATGGTTTGGTGACTTAGGCAAGATAGGGAAAATCTAGTGGATAATAAAAAGGCCAGCAGAATAATAATTCTACCGGCCTTACAAACAAATCAAATATAAAAATAATCTATATATGAACAGCTCTACCTAGAGCATCTCCCATCGCTTCCATTACAGCTTCAGAGAGAGTAGGATGCGCATGAATTGTATTTAACACACTTGATGCCGTACCTTCGTGTGATTTTATTATTGATGCTTCAGCAATAAGTTCTGTCGCTTCTGGGTGAATGATATGCATACCTAGAATTTCTTCAGTTTTTGCATCCATTACAACTTTAGTAAACCCATCTGTTTCATTCGTTGCTACAGCCTTACCACTTGCGCTAAATGGGAACTTACCAATTTTAACATCATATCCTTCAGCTCGTGCTTTAGCTTCAGTATAACCAACTGAGGCTACCTGAGGCTGACAGTATGTACATCCTGGTATACTCTTGTAGTCAATTGGATGTGGATGAGCGCCGGCGATATGTTCAGCGGCAATAATCCCCTCATGACTTGCAACGTGAGCAAGTAACGGAGGACCATTTACATCTCCGATTGCGTATATGCCAGGGACTCCAGTTCTATAGTACTCATCAACAGGTATAAAAGATCTATCTGTTTTAACGCCTACTTCTTCAAGTCCAAGTCCTTCAATGTTACCTTGGAAACCAATTGCAACTAGGCAGTGATCTCCTGTCCATTCTTCTTTTCCTTGGTCTGAGCTAAGAGTTGCGCTTATCACATTACCTTTGCGGCTAAGTTTTTCAACCGTAGTTTTAAGCTTAATCTTCATTCCATTTCTTGAGAAGATTTTGCCTAAGGTGTCAGATATTTCTTTATCCTCTACTGGAAGTACGGCATCTGCCATTTCTACTACGGTTACTTCAGCGCCGAATGTGCTATAGAAATAAGCAAATTCAATACCAATAGCGCCTGCACCGATGACCAAAAGCTTATTCGGTCTTTCTTTAAGCTCTAAAGCCTTTCTGTATGTGATGATTCTTTCGTTATCAACTGGTAGGTGAGGAAGTGTTCTTGCTCTACCACCGGTTGCTAAGATTACATTCTTGTAACCAATTGTTGATTTGGCCCCACTTGCATCTGTGATTTCTATTTTATTGCCTTTTTTAAGAGCCCCGTGCCCCATGATTAGTTCTACTTTGTTCTTCTTGAGTAGGAACTGAACGCCCTTTGTCATCTTATCTACAACTTTCCTAGAGCGATCAATTACCGCTGGAAAGTGGTATCCAACTCCTTGCACTGAAAGTCCGAAGTCTGATGCATGTCTTAAAGTGTGAAATACTTCTGCGCTCTTTAGAAGTGCTTTAGTTGGTATGCATCCCCAGTTTAGGCAAACTCCACCTGGAGATTCCATTTCTACAACAGCAGCTTTTAGCCCCAGTTGTGCAGCTCTAATCGCAGCTACATATCCGCCAGGTCCAGCACCAATAACAACGCAGTCAAAGTTCTTTTCGCTCATAGTGATAAATAATTAAGGTAATATCAAAAAATAATGGCTAGTACTTATACTGTTATTGACTAGTTTTAAAGAGCCAAAAGATAGTTAAATACTTAATAATTTAGAATATAAGAATTCTTCTTCGCTAAAATTGCGTCCTTTTAGGCCAGAGTCTAATTCTGACAAAATTCTTAGGCCATTTATGACTCGCTCAGGGGGAAAAGCATTCATAGGCAGTTTCTTTAACATCCAAGGATTAGAGATGTCAGCAGAGACTTCTTTCGTTTTACTAAGAGCACCAGCAATAGATCTAAGGCTCTTACTAATTAGTGCAACAATTTGTAGTGGATGTGAGCCTTCATTTAATACTCTATCAAGGATAAGAGAGGTGAGTAGTCTATCTTTTTTAGCGATGGCATTAAATAGGTCGAATACATCTTTATGCATACCCTTTTGTAGCACCTGGGTTAAGAGGTCTAGGCTAAGTACTGAGTTAAGAGGTATCAGGAGAGATGCCTTCTCTAGGGTTTGGTATATTTTTTCAGGAGAACTTTCTAGCTCTTCAATCAGGTATGTAATTGCATCTTCTTCAATGCTGGAAATCCCGGTT
>JBILFC010000356.1:0-2620 GCA_044351785.1 Bdellovibrionota bacterium | reverse complement strand
CAAGAGTTAGATTTTCTATTTAAGTATTCTCTTGAAGCAGGCCTTCAGAGGTTAATTGATTGGAGAATCGCAAAAGGAATTGATAAGGCATAAAATGAGTAGTTCAAATTTGGCTGAAAAGAGAAAGTATATTCCAATTTCTTTACCTGTTACAGGTGAAGAAGAGTGGCAGGCAACAAAAGAATCTATAATGTCAGGTTGGCTCACCTCAGGGCCTAAAGTAAGGGAATTTGAAACTAACTTTGCTAAAAGACATGGCGTAAAACATGCCTTGGCAGTTACGAGTGCAACTACCGCTCTTCATTTAGCTTTAGTTGCTTTAGGTGTTGGTCCAGGTGATGAAGTTATAGTTCCTGCTTTTACGTGGGTGGCTACAGCTAATGTGGTGCTTCATTGCGGAGCAAAAGTTGTATTTGTTGATGTCGATCCTAAAACTTTTAATATCTGTTTAGATGATCTTAAGAAAAGAATTACTCCTAAAACCAAAGCTATTATGCCAGTGCATCTCTTTGGCTTATGTGCGGATATGGATGGTATAAAGGCGATAGCAGGAGATGTTCCATTAATTGAGGATGGTGCTTGTGCAGCGGGAGCTTCATATAATGGTGTTCCTGCAGGTGCATTGGGCACTATAGGATGCTTCTCTTTTCATCCTAGAAAGTCTGTGACAACAGGTGAGGGAGGAATGCTTACAACGAATGACACTAAGCTTTTTGAACTTTTAGATACTTTAAGAAATCATGGCGCGTCAATGTCAGAGGAACAAAGACATAAAGGAGCTAAGCCTTATATTTTACCTGATTTTAATTTACCTGGGTTTAACTACCGAATGACGGATCTTCAGGCTTCAATAGGTATTGTGCAATTAACTAAGCTTGATCAGTTTATATCTGAGCGAGCGGGCTGGGCAAAATTTTATAAGGAGGAGTTAAGTTCAATTAGTTGGCTTCGTACTCCTCAGTTTGATGAAACTATTTATGGCCATGGTTGGCAGTCTTATGTAACTTTTATTGATGAAAGCATTTCGCCTATGAGTAGAAATGACATCATGGAACATTTACAAAACATGGGAATTGCAACTAGACCAGGTACTCATGCAGTGCACATGCTAAATTATTATAGAGATACTTTTGGAATAAAAGATACCGATTATCCCGGTGCAATGCTTTCCAATAATTGCTCTATGTCTATTCCACTTCACAATAGAATGGAAGCGGATGATTATAGGTACATAGTCGATACATTAAAGGCTATATAGTCTAGTATGTGTGGGATAGCTGGTATATTTAGGTTAAATGGTCAGCCAGTTAGTCCTGTTGCACTTAGGAAAATGACTGATGCGATTGCCCATCGCGGTCCTGATGGAGAGGGCTTTTATACTGATAGTTTTATAGGCCTTGGTCATAGGCGATTATCAATTATTGATCTATCTGCTTTAGGACACCAACCTATGCAGAGTGCTGATGGTAAGGTAGTGCTCTCATATAATGGGGAGATCTATAATTATCAAGAACTAAGAATTGAACTAGAAGCGAAGGGTCATAGTTTTAGGTCGAAAACTGACACGGAAGTTGTCTTAAATGCTTGGGTAGAGTGGGGAGCTGAATGTGTAGGGCGATTTAATGGGATGTTTGCTTTTGCTGCATGGGATAAAAGAGATCAGTCACTTTATCTTGTTAGAGATAGATACGGGATTAAGCCTCTATACTACGCTTCCTGGAATCAAGTTCTTTTATTCGGATCAGAACAAAAAGCAATATTAGCTCACCCCGAGGCCAAGAAAGAATTAGATAAAAAAGCACTCTTAGAATATTTTACATTTCAAAATATTTTTACAGATAGAACTTTACTAGAAAACGTAAAGCTACTACCACCTGCATCCATCTTAAAAGCCAGCTTAGGATCCTCTTCTGATTTTAAAATTCATCAGTATTGGGATTATAGATTTAGAGAGCCGGAAGGTAAGGCAGATGCTAGAGAATACCGAGAAGAGCTTGATCGTTTAATGAGACAGGCTGTAAGTAGGCAGTTAGTTTCAGATGTCGAACTTGGATCTTATCTCTCAGGTGGGATGGATTCGGGAACGATTACAGCACTTGCTTCAAAAGAACTTCCGTATATAAAAACTTTTACTTGTGGCTTTGATTTAAGTTCTGCTTCAGGAATAGAACTAGCATTTGACGAAAGAACAAAAGCCGAAGCTATGAGTGCACTCTTTAAAACAGAGCATTATGAAATGGTTCTAAAAGCTGGGGACATGGAAAGATGCATGTCCAAGCTTGCGTATCATATAGAAGAGCCAAGAGTGGGGCAGAGTTATCCTAATTATTACGCGGCTCAGCTTGCAAGTAAGTTTGTGAAAGTTGTTCTTTCTGGAGCTGGTGGGGATGAGCTTTTTGGTGGTTATCCTTGGAGATATTATAGAGCTACTGTGTGTAGAGACTTTGAAGATTATATAGATCAGTACTATGTTTATTGGCAGAGGCTGCTTGATAATTCTCAGCTTAAAAAGTTATTTGCTCCAATTTGGGATGATGTGAAGGATGTTTGGACTAGAGATATTTTTAGAGATGTATTTAAGACTCATGATAATGAGCTTTCTAGACCTGAGGATTATATA
>JBILFC010000355.1:0-2641 GCA_044351785.1 Bdellovibrionota bacterium | reverse complement strand
GATGGTTTATTGCCAGCTAATTTTTCTACTATTGGCGTTGCAAGGCGAGAAGTAAGTGATGCAGATTTTAGAAAGGGACTTACGGAATCTATTCGTTCTTTCTCTAGGCGAAAGGAGATAAATGAAAATGTCTGGAAGGAACTAGTAGAGCATACCTATTATGTTAACTGTCCATTTGATCAGGCTGAGTCTTATAAGGGTCTTCGAAGTAAAATTGAAGCTATTCAAGCAGAAAGTGGAATGAATCTTAACTTGTTGTTCTACTTAGCTACATCACCAGATTATTTTGAAGTGATATCAGAGAATTTAGCTAAGGCAGGACTACTTGATGAGTCATCAGGAAGGAGTGCGAAGGTTGTTGTGGAAAAGCCTTTTGGCCATGATCTGGAATCTGCTAAGTTACTTAATCGCGCTCTCCTAAAGAGTATGAGAGAGGATCAAATTTTTCGAATCGACCATTATCTTGGAAAAGAAACAGTTCAGAATTTATTAGTTTTTAGATTCTCTAATGGTTTGTTTGAACCGATTTGGAATCATAAATATATAGATCATGTAGAGATTTCAGTTTGTGAATCTATCGGTGTAGGGTCTAGGGCAGGATATTTTGATACTTCTGGAATATTAAGAGATATTGTGCAGAATCACGCTCTTCAGCTTCTTTGTCTTGTTGCTCTTGAACCCCCAGTCGCCTTTGAGGCAGATGCAGTTCGGGATGAGAAGGTAAAAGTTCTAAAATCTATAAGAAGAATTCCACTAGATAAGGTAGCTAGAAAAGTAGTAAGAGCAAGGTATCAGAGTGGTGCTGTGGATGGGAAAGAGGTAGTTGGATATTTAGGAGAATCAGGTGTATCTGAGAGCTCTACAACTGAAACTTATGTTGCTATGCAGTTTGAGATAGATAACTGGAGATGGGCAGGAGTGCCGTTTTATGTAAGAGCAGGTAAGAGAGTTTCTAAGCGTGTAACGGAAATCAGTATCCATTTTAAGGAAGTACCTCATCTTTTATTTAAGGATCAGGATATCAAGGATATTAAGTCCAATGTACTTTCATTTAGGATTCAGCCTGATGAGGGGATTACATTCAAAATTAGTGCAAAGCCACCTGGTCCTCGAGTACAGGTGCAATCTGTAAATATGGATTTTAGTTATGGTACTTCCTTTGGCGTAGAGCCTCCTGAGGCTTATGAGAGGTTACTATTAGATGCTATGCGTGGTGATGCTACATTATTCACTAGAAATGATGAGATTGAACAGGCTTGGGATCTTCTAGAGAATGTTTTTAAAGCATGGAGAGGGGATGGGGTGCAGGCACCTCCAGTTTATGGATATGAGGCCGGAACTTGGGGTCCAGCAGCCGCGGATGATTTAATTCTTAAGACTGGGTGGAGACGTTTATGATCGGTTTAGTTGACGTTAAGGCTGAGCATATTGCTGGTCATCTGGAAAAACTTAAAAAGGATCTTTTTAAAAGTGCTTCTGATGAATCACCTAAGGTAAGAGCGACCTTATCGAATTTTATTTTATTGTGTGGAAATAAAAAGTCGGTATCCGATGAGAGAATTGAAAATTTACTGTCTCAAGTCTCCAAGCTACATCCTTCCAGATTCTTTGTAATATATTTAGATGCTGCTGCTGAAACACCTTTATCATGTACTGTTAACGCAAGGGAGTTTAAAGGGGCTAGTGGATTCTCTCTTCAGACTGAAGAGATTTCTTTAATTGTTAATAGAGCTGGCTTAGGTTTAATTAAGAATATAGTGTTGTCTCACTTGGTCCCTGATATTGAGACTATCTTGGTAGCTCCTTGGACAGTTTCAGGTAGTCATGAGTTAAATGAGTTAGTAACTAATCTTCTGCCAATTGTAGATTCCTATATCTGTGATGCGCCAAGTATTTCTTTAGAGAAATTTGTCCATAATAATTTAAATAATTTTCAGACCAAGTTCCTGTCTTGGACAAGAACAAATAAGTGGAGAAATGCTATTACTGAACAGTTCGATTCTACTTTTGCCCAAGATTCCTTGAAGCGCTTAGATAGAATTGTTATTCATCAAACTGGGGAAAGTAAGGAAGAAGCTTTATTCTTAGCATCTTGGATTCTAGATTCTCTTAAGTTAAGTTTGAAACCAGAATCTAAGAAAGTAATGAAAGATGGCTTTGAAGTTAAACTTGAAAGTGCGGGAACTAGTAGTCCTACCTTAGAGATTTTAAAAATAGCGAAAGAAGGCTTGCATGGTATTTCTAAAATTAGTTTTACTATGAAGGGAGAAAAAGGAAATTCATATTCCATTGTAAGTCAGTATGATTGTGATAAGAATTCAATGGAGATTTCTACCTTTGGAGATCATAATTTAGGTGAGGACCAGGCTCATGAGACATGTGAGTTTTATGTCAGAAGAATAAACTGTGAAATAATTAGCGAAGGAGAACTTATAGTTAAGCTTGTTCGCCGCTCTTTATCACCAAGTCACGGTGGACCTAGCTATGGGAAAACTTTCTTACAGTTAGTGGATTTGTTAGGCTAAGAATTAAACAGATTTCTTAGCCTCTTCCCTAGATTGTAACTTATGACTAATAACTTCAAATACTGCTGGTAGTATGGAAATTACAATAATTGCCACAACAACAAGTCCAAAGTTCT
>JBILFC010000089.1:0-10050 GCA_044351785.1 Bdellovibrionota bacterium | reverse complement strand
CTTCAACAGTTACAAGCCTTAAGAGATGCCGCTAAGAATGAAGGTGGTGGTATGGCGGCTGCGGGAGTTGGTGTTGGTGCTGGCTTTGGATTAGGACAAATGTTTATGCAGTCCATGAATCCTAATATGGGTAGTACTGCTACAGCCGCAGGTCAGGGTGATCCGACTCAGAGATTAAAAAGTCTTAAAGAGCTTCTTGATCAGGGATTAATTAATCAAGAAGAGTACGAAGTTAAAAGAAAAGAGATTGTAAGTAAGCTCTAGTTTTTAATGAGTACGTCTCAGTATCAGTGTACTAGATGTGGCGCCCCCTTATCCATGAGGTCGGGCGCCTCTGTGTTTGCTGTTTGTCAGTTTTGCTCCACTGCTCATGTGCGAAATGATATTGGAGTAGAAGAAGTAGGAAAGTCAGCTGAATTATTAAAGGATTTTTCTGCCCTACAATTAGGATCGAAAGGCTATTATATCTTTCCTAATGGTGATGGTAGGCGCTTTGAGCTTATAGGGCGCGTGCGAGTAGGCTGGGAGCGTGGGTACTGGGATGAGTGGTATATAATCTTTGAAAATAATACTTATGGTTGGCTAGCTGAGGCGCAAGGGTACTACTATGTGAGTTTCCCTGTTGACCCTAAGTCTATAGATATTGGTGAAGAGTTAACCGTGGGTCAGATAATTAGCTATGAAGGAAAGGATTTCTCTGTAAGTGATTTTAAGGAAGCGAGTATCCTATTTAGTTCTGGTGAATTACCTTTTAAAGCCGTTGGTGGAGAGAATTACAAGTCTGCAGACTGTGTAGCTGTTGATGGAAGTTTTATGACCATCTCAAGGCAAGAGAATCAAGAACGAGAGGTCTATGTAGGAACGGTACATAGTTTTACAGAATTGAATTTTGAATTTTTGCATGAGTTAGAGGGGTGGAACATCTAAGATGACTCAAGCTCCCGTTTACCAGAATCAGTTAGAGGAAATTGCATGCGTTCAGTGTAGCGCTCCTCTTAGAATTCGAGGTATGGGGAGGTCTGCGGTGTTTGGTTGCCAATATTGTGGATCTGTAAATGGATTATCAGGAAAACATTTAGAAATTCTATCTAAAGGGGAAGAGCTGAGGGAATTATTAATTTTGCCTTTGGGTTCTCGAGCTAACTTTGAAAATACGCAGTTTGAAGTAATTGGTTGCATTACAAGATCGGATCCTACTGGACAATATAGATGGGATGAGTATCTCCTTCTTAATCCTTATAGGGGTTATCGCTGGCTTGTAGAGCAGAATGGTCATTGGTTGTATGTAGAAGGTGATCCTAAGTTGTCAGGCTTTGTTGGTCCTACTATTGGTTATACTGATGTTAGTTATGATGGTGTAAAGTACTCTAGATTTGACTCAGGATATGCAAAAGTAGTGAGAGTGGTAGGAGAGTGTTACTGGGAGGTTAAGGCTGATGATACTACTAGAACTATTGACTATATATCTCCACCATTTATGCTAAGTTTTGAACAAAGTGGGGATGAGCTTGTTGGATCTAAGTGTGTTTATCTAGAGGCAGATGATCTTAAAGAAGCTTTTAAAGATACTAAATTAAAACTTCCTTGGACTAATGGAGTAGCACCAGCACAACCAAATCCGCATAAGACTAATTCAAGACTTATAGGACTTACTTTTATAGTTATATTCTTTATTCTGACTTTCTTTCATTCAGTCTTTTTAAAACAGTCCTATTCAAAGCTTGTATATTCAACTAATTTAAATAATGCAGTCTCTACAGTTAATGGTAGTGCTCAAGAGATAGAGAAAATTTCAACTCCTTTTGAGATAGAGAGTGGACCCTCTAACGTAAGAGTAGATATCAGTGCGCCAGTGAGTAATAACTGGTTATCTGTTATTGTTTCTCTCGTAAATTCAGAAGGGGATTTGGTTGATGAGAAGGAGGTAGAGGTCTCCTATTATTATGGCCGTGATTCCGATGGTTCATGGTCTGAGGGCAGTGATAGGAATTCTGAGCTTTTTGAAAAAGTACCAGCTGGGAAATACACCATTAGCACAACCGCTACTACTAATATGACCCAGAGTCCAACTTATACTTTAAAAGTTTATAATCGTGTTCCTTATTGGGGTAATTATATATTTGTATTAGTTATGATATCCGTTTATCCTTTATGGATGTGGATAAAAAGCTCTAGTTTTGAAACTAGACGCAAGCAGAATTCAGATGAATTATCAGGAACTGAGGAGTAGGTATGCATAAATCTATGATATATTTGGTATACGCAAGTTTGTTAAGTGCATGGTATGTGCGTACGCAGTCTCAAGGAGGCATATTGGTTGATTCAGTAAAGAAAAGTATGCCATTTTATAGAAGTCATATTAATCATAAATAGGGAGATGCTATGGTAGAGATGAAATTTATTTTAAGTGCAGGGATATTTTCGGCACTAGGAATTGTTATGTTAGTAATCGGATTTTTTATTATAGATAAACTTACGCCTTATGCCTTATGGAAGGAGATAGTTGAACATAAGAATATGGCACTAGCGATACTAGTTGGATCTGCAATTTTAGGTATTAGTAATATCATAGCTTCTGCGATTCATTAGTAAGGAATGCGTCTTTTCCTACTATTATCTGTATGTACTGTCGCAATTTGTGGCCTTGTTTATGAGTTATTGATTGCGACCTTAGCGAGTTATTTGTTGGGTGATTCTATCACTCACTTCTCTACTATAATTGGAACCTACCTTTTTGCGATGGGGGTAGGGTCATATCTGTCTAGATATGTTGGAGAAGAAATTCTCAAAGTATTTATTAGAGTTGAACTGTTAGTTGCTACATTTGGTGGGTTTTCAGCGAGCATCCTCTATATGCTTTTTCCTTTTGCGTCTAACTTATATCTCCCCTTATACTTATTGGTTTTTATAATTGGGACTGGGGTCGGGCTTGAGATTCCTCTTTTGATGCGTATGATAAAAGAGGAAATGGAGTTTAGTAAGTTGGTAAGTACTGTACTAAGTTTTGATTATATTGGAGCTTTATTTGCTAGCTTAGTCTTTCCTTTAGTCTGTGTCCCATATCTAGGCTTAGTTAGAACTGCATTCTTTTTTGGGATATTAAATTGTCTACTTGCAATAGCTTTAATTTTAGTTAGTGAAAAGAAACTTAAGAAGTATAAGCTAGATTTTTTTATAGCTAGCGCTGTTTTGTTAATTCTAGGACTTGGATTTGTATCTTCTGACTTAATTATTAAAATTTCTGAAGCTCAGGCCTTTAGTGAGCCGGTCTTGTATTCTAAGGATACTCCTTATCAGAGGTTGGTACTTACTAGAAAGGACTCTGATATTAGGCTTTACCTAAATGGGCAGTTACAATTTAGTTCTAGAGACGAGTATAGGTATCATGAGGCTCTTGTACATGTAGGGTTATCTTCGATAGAGAATCCAGAGAATGTCCTAATTCTAGGTGGCGGAGATGGTCTTGCTCTAAGAGAGGTATTTAAATACCCAAGCATTAAAAAAGTTACCCTAGTAGATCTTGATCCTAGTATGGTTAATCTATTTAAAAGTTCAGAACTGCTTGTAGGGCTAAATAAAAATTCGTTAAATGATCCTCGATTAGAAGTTATTAATCAGGATGCTTTTAAGTGGATTAAGAATAGAGTAGAAAAATTCGATTTTATTATAATAGACTTTCCTGATCCTACGAGTTTCTCTCTCGGGAAATTATATTCGGATTATTTCTACAAAGGAATAAGTAAGCTATTATCAGAGAAGGGACTATTAGTTGTGCAATCCACCTCGCCACTAATTGCAAGAAAATCATTTTGGATGTTGGTGCATACGATAGAGTCAGTTGGCTTGAAAGTCGTTCCCTACCATGTTTATGTACCTTCTTTCACCGAGTGGGGATATGTTATGGCAGGTAAAAATGATTTTAAGCCCTATCAGCCTAAAGTGAGTGGACTTCAATTCATAGAGGCGAAATTGATTGATCAGTTATTTTACTTTCCGCCGGATATGTCAGAAGTTTCTACAGGTATTCAGTCTCTCTCTAATCAGGCCTTAATTTCTACCTATCAAGAAGAGTGGGGAGATAGGACATAGTGCTTTATGAAAGTTAATCGAAGAGATTTTACCCTAGGTTCTATTGGTCTGGGTGCGTCTTTCTTATCTTCTTGTTCTTTAGAAAATATTTACAAATCAAAACCTAAATTGTCTATTTATGGGCCTGAATCTGATCGGGGACATTTTTTAAGGGATTTTCAAGCTGATATCTATCCTATTCAGAAGGTTGAAAAGAAGGAGCAAGTTATAATTCTAGGAGGAGGGGCTTCTGGTTTAAGCGCACTACATTATTTAAAACTAAATGGACTTCAGGATGTGCTTCTTTTAGAACTAGGAAGAGAAGTAGGTGGAAACGCTAGATCAGGCAGTCATGATTATGGAAGTTATCCTTGGGGAGCGCATTATCTGCCGATACTGTCAAAAGAGAATGTAGAGCTAATTTCTTTTTTAAATAAAGCAGGTGCGATTTCCGACTTTGATAATCTCGGTAAGCCATTTTATAGGGAAGACTTTCTTGTTCATGCCCCTGAAGAGAGATTATTTCGATATGGCGCATTTCAAAATGGTTTATTCCCAGACTTTAATGTCCCTAAAGGTAGTCAAGATCAGAAAGAAAAATTTTATCAGTTATTAGAATCATACAAACTTTTTAAGACTGATGATGGTAGAAAGCCCTTTAGTATTCCGATCTCAAGGTCATCAAGAGATGAACGCTTATTAAAGTTAGATAAGATTAGCGGTCTAGAGTTTTTAAAACAGAATGGGATTAATGACCTGCGGGTGCTTTGGTACTCGGATTATGCCACTCGTGATGATTATGGGACTTCTTTAAGTAAGGTTTCTGCATGGGGCCTTTTACATTATTTTCTCGCACGCGATAGTTTTAAAGCTAATCAGACTGATCAAGACATCCTAACATGGCCGGAGGGGAATAATTGGCTTATAAGACAGTTAGTAAGCGGAAATGAATCTTCTATTCAGAGAGATGAAATAGTACTTTCTGTAGTCAGAGAGGAGAAAATTTTTAAAATTAGAAGTTATTCTGTTGGTGATAAAAAAGTTTTAGAACGAGAAACGTTGTCAGTTGTTTGTGCGCTGCCTAGTTTTGTAGCTAGAAGAATATTAACTGATGAACAAAGAGGGATGCTTCCTAATGTTGGTCAATATAATCCATGGGTTGTTAGTAATATTATCCTAAAATCTGATAAAGCTTATGAGATGCCATGGGATTCAGTGAATTACCATTCTTCTTCATTAGGATTTGTTAGGGCTAATCATCAAGATTTATATAAGAAAAATTCCGGTTCCATCCTTACTCATTATAATACATATTCAGACAGTGATCCTGTTAGTAAGAGGCAAGAGTTATTTAGTAGTGCATTAGAGGAATTGGCGAAGCCTGCCCTACAAGATTTAACTAGTATGTATCCTTTATTGACTAAAGAAGTTTTAGAAGTGAGGATGTGGATATGGGCGCATGCTATGAGGGAGGTTGGGGTTGATAGCATGAAGGAGGCCATTTTGGGTAAATCAGCTATAGGTAGCAATGGTTTATTCTATGCGCATACGGATGCTAGCTCTATCTCAATTTTTGAGGAGGCTTTTTATCAGGGCTACCAGGCTTGTGAGTCTGTCATGTAATATTTAAGGAATGTTTGATGAGCCAGGTGTTAAGGCAAACTTATTTAATATCTAGACCTTTTG
The DNA here is from genome assembly GCA_044351785.1 of Bdellovibrionota bacterium. Lineage (GTDB taxonomy): Bacteria > Bdellovibrionota_C > UBA2361 > SZUA-149 > DAOLCO01 > JAIYCX01. The sequence continues at coordinate 4,296 of JBILFC010000089.1, read as the reverse complement.
ATCTATCTTTTATTCTATTGCCACCTATTTTTATTAGTGCGGTACTAATTATTTTATCTTTTAGTGGTGTTGGGTTAAGTTTGAGCCCAATTCTATGGCTCATATTTGTAGTCGGAATTGACGTAGCTCATGTATATGCGACCTTATTTAAGACTTATTTAGATCCTATAGCACTTAGAGATAGATTACCTTTGCTTTTGTTATCTCCAATTTGTGCTTTCCTTTTTGGTGTATTTTTATATTCTCAATCCTCAGGACTATTCTGGCGAGTTCTTGCTTATATGGCTGTATATCATTTTATCAGGCAACAGTATGGATTTTTTCGGCTTTATGAAAAGAAAGAAGGAGAGAGCAGTCTAATAGGTAAGTTAGCAATTTACTCTATTACTTTTTATCCAATTGTATATTGGCATCTTCATCTTCCAAGAAACTTTTCATGGTTTGTAGACGGTGATTTTATTTCAATTAGTAGGTACCTTGGTGATTACGAGATGGCATTTGGGGAAGGAGCATTTTTAGTATTCTTTGTGATCCAGCTCTTGTATGTTTATAGTCAGATAAGTTCTCTAATAAAAGTCGGCTTAGTATCGGTTCCTAAGAATTTATTGTATATCGGGACTTTCCTAGCCTGGTATGGTGGAATTGTGCTCTGTAATGGGGATTTAGTTTTTACTCTTACTAATGTCGTTTGTCATGGTATACCTTACATCGCACTTGTCTGGGGTTATAATGTAAAAAGGAATACGGATTGGAAATATTCGGGATACAAAGTGATTTTTTATCTATTGGTTTTATTTTCTTTAGCTTACTTTGAAGAGGGCTTGTGGGATTTTTTCGTATGGAACGAGCATTATAGTTTATTCCTTGGGTATTCTAGCCCTATTGAAAGTAAAAATATATTAAAATATCTTGTTCCTTTATTGACCCTTCCACAGTTAACTCACTATATTTTAGATGCCTTTATTTGGAGGATTTCGAAACCGCAGGATCAGTTGGAGGTCTTAGCCAGCTCATGAATTTAAGTATCGTTATTCCAACCTATAATGAAGCTGATAATATCATTATACTTATTGATCGACTTAAAGTTTTATTACATGGATTAGAATTTGAAATAATAGTCGTCGATGATGATTCACCTGATGGGACCGCAAGTTTAGTTCGTAGTCTAGATAATGAATATATAACTTGTATTCAAAGAGTCGGGAAAAGGGGACTTTCTAGTGCCGTTATTGAAGGGATAGGACATAGTAAGGCTGAATATATTTTAGTTATGGATGCTGACCTTCAGCATGATGAGGGTGTTATTTCAGAGATGTTAAGTCTAATTGAAAAGGATGATCTAGATATAGTTGTTGGCAGCAGGTATGCTCAGGGTGGTGGAGTAGGTGAGTTTAGTAAGCTTAGATCTAAGGTCAGCCAATTTGCTACAAGCCTCGCTAATAAATTTATTGGATTGGAAATCAATGATCCATTGAGTGGATTTTTTATTGTTAAGAGAAGCTATGTGCTTCCTATTTTAGATTCCTTGTCTGGTAAGGGTTTTAAGATTTTACTTGATATAATTTTAAGTTCTAATGGTAAGCCTAAAATCGGTGAAGTACCATACATTTTTAAAACTCGTTTAGCCGGTAAGAGTAAGCTAAATTCCGTTATAGTTTTGGAATATCTAGTTTTACTATTAGAAAAGAGATTTAGTTTTTCAGTCCCATTGGATTTTGTTTCGTATATGTTGGTAGGATTGTTTGGTGTTCTTGTGCACTTGGTTGTGTTGTACGGTGCACTCTTGATATTCGGATTCAATTTTATCTCCGCCCAGTTAATGGCTACACTAGCGGCCATGGCAAGCAACTTTTTATTAAATAATAAGTATACTTTTTTCCAAAGTACTCATGATGGTAAGGCATTTTTAAAAGCAGCACTTAGGTTTTATTTGCTCTGTTCTCTGGGCCTTTTAATTAATCTTTCAATCTCAACTAACTTATTTTCTTATGGTTTCCCTTGGTATCTAGCCGGATTCCTCGGTACGATCATCAGTGCCATTTGGAACTACATGAGTTCTAAGTTGGTGGTGTGGAGGTAGAGGCCAAGGGTTCTATCAAAGGTGAATTTTTCAGGGGGTTCAGATTATTTACTGGACCCCGAATTTTTCTATATAGATATAGAGTCTGAATTTGGTAGGCACGTAGGGATTCGAACCCTAGACCCTCACCACGTCAAGGTGATGCTCTACCACTGAGCTACGCGCCTAAATATGTTGGGGATTTAACATTTAATTGGAATCTATGCAAAAGGTTGGTACTTTTATTACTTTTTCTGTTCATATCTCTTTCAATTTAAGAAAATTAATGATAAACCACGCCAAGCTTTTAATATAAGAATAGTAAATCAGTCTGTAATTTGGGCGGTTTAAGTGCCTAATGAAGACTATTTTTTGGGGTGATGAAATGCCTAAGATGAAGACAAACCGCGCAGCGGCTAAAAGATTTAAAAAAACAGGTGGTAACAGAATTAAGCGAGCTAGCGCTTTTAGAAGACACATTCTTACTAAGAAATCTACTAAGAGAAAACGTCAGTTAAGAGCTCCAGCTTATGTTCATGATGCAAATATGAAAGCAGTAGAGAAGAGACTTCTTCCTAATAGTTAATTTTACTCAAACGTAGAGGATTTATGAGAGTTAAAAGAGGCGTAAAAGCTAAAAAGAGAAGAGCTAAAGTATTTGATCTAGCCAAAGGGTTTCGTGGTAGATCAGGTAATACTATTAGACAGACAAGTAACCGAGTCGATAAGGCTATGCGTTACATGTACAGAGATAGAAAGAAGAAGAAATCAGACTTCAGATCACTTTGGATCGCAAGAATCAATGCAGCAAGCAGACTAGTAGGAATGAGCTATAGCGTTCTAACTAATGGTCTTAAGAATGCAAACGTTGAACTTGATAGAAGAATGTTAAGTACTCTTGGATCAGAGCATCCAGAGGCATTTAAGGCAGTAGCAGATATAGCAAAGAAGCACGCACAAGTTGCTGGCAACTAAGATTCTGTTCCGCTATTAAAGAAGGGTCCTGTTGCAAAATGGGGCCCTTTTTTATTTGTATTGGTTAATAAGAAATATTTTAGTAAGTTCATACTCTCAGCAATAATTTAGGACCTAGAGATGAGTAATTCAAGTAAGGTAGCACAGATTCTAAAAGAAGGTTTGGACTGTATTAGTAAGGTCCAGACATCGAAAGAATTAGAAGATTTACGTGTTTCCCTCTTAGGTAAGAAGGGAAGCTTAACCGACGCTCTAAAAATTATTAAAGATCTTCCAGCAAATGAAAAGAAAGCTTATGGGGATGAAGTTAATAGAGCGAAGGAGGAATTAACTTTAGTTCTAGATAGTCGTAAGGCTAGCTTATCTGAAGAAGAAGAGTTGCTTCAGCTTAATAAAGAATGGATAGATGTCACTTTGCCTGTGGAAATATCTTCCGCTCCTAAGAATTTAGGCCATATTCATCCACTAAGTCATGTTCAGAAAGAGTTAGAAGAAATATTCCTAGGGCTTGGATTTGATGTAGTAGACGGACCTGAAGTTGAGAGTGAATTTTATAATTTCGAAGCTTTAAATATCCCTGATTGGCATCCAGCGAGAGATATGCAGGATACAATCTGGACTACCTTACCTGGAATACTTTTAAGAACTCAGACTTCGCCTATGCAGATTAGAGCAATGCTTGAGCGAAAAGCACCACTAAGAATTGTAGCTCCTGGTAGATGTTTTAGATATGAAAGAATGGATGCTACTCATGAGCATACATTTTATCAGATGGAAGGCATGATGATTGATAAGAAGGTGCACGTTGGGCATCTTACTTATTTTATGAAAACTTTGTTATCAGAAATCTTTGGTTTTGAGCCTAAGATTCGTCTTCGTCCTGGATATTTTCCATTTGTTGAGCCTGGGTTTGAGTTAGACATTTGGTTTAACAATAGATGGTTAGAGTTATTGCCTTGTGGCCTTGTTCATCCGAAGGTCTTGGAATATGGTGGCATAGATCCTAAAGAGTATCAAGGATTTGCATTTGGACTTGGTCTAAGTCGATTAGTGATGACAAGATTTCAGATAGATGACATCAGACACCTTCAAGGTGGTGATGCTCGTTTTCTTAGTCAATTTTAATTTAGTGGGTAAGTAGAATGAAAATTTCCCGTGAATGGTTACTTGAGTTTGTTGATTTTAGTGATATCCCCTTTGAGGAAGTTACAGATCTTATCACGACAAGAGTCGCAGAGATTGAAGAAGTATATACTGTTGGC
>JBILFC010000193.1:0-6024 GCA_044351785.1 Bdellovibrionota bacterium | reverse complement strand
CCCAAAATCCCCAAAGAAAAAACACTAGATCGAGAACTAATCTGACCCCCAATTATTTCCTCTGGCGAGCAAAAAACTTTAATCACCCCCGATGCCATACCAACAGTCGTAACCTGGGACTTATTACTATTGAGCAATCCGAGAAATAATATGTTTCCACTACTAGACATTCTAAAAGCATCAAGGCAGATATCATCAAAGAGATATCCAGTCGCTATTAGATCTTCAATAGCCTGAAGACATTTAATATAAATAGACATCCGGTCAGTAAAAGACTTTTTAAGGTACTCGATTGAGGTAGATTCAAACCAAGAAAAAACTAAATACGAAAATCCGTCATCTAATACTCCTGCAAATAATGGCTCAAGTTCTGGGAATGATTTAGGCAAAACCTGAACCATTTTTTTTAATCGTATCTCTTCTTCCTGTCTTTCCTCAAGAGGGATCATTCTATGAGATCTTACAATTAGTGCTTTTGCACTATCTTTACCGTAAGTCCCTTCATATCCTTGACTCAGCTTAGTATTCCACAATCGTTTACCACAACTTATCTCTGGGTCTCTATCAGAAGAATCTTGTCCGCATTCTAAATCCATTGAATTATACTCATGTTATATAACACCCAATGGATAATAATTGGAACGGATATCGATATTTTTATCAATAAATTTGACATTAAAACAACTGCGCGACAATATCTCCGCATATCTTTTGGAATATGAATTAGAAACATCCTCTACCCGAATAATTAAAGGCGATAAACTTCTTTCCTCTAATTCCCTCGCTATGTATAATACTCTTTCGCTTCTCTTCTCAAAACTGATTTCATCAGAATCCTGCTCAAGACCAAAGATCCTCAATTCACCATCTTTTCCACTAAAACTTCGAGGACGATCTCGAAATAGCTCTGTTACTGAAAACTTAATTACGTCTTCTTCTTCAACATCTGTAGCCACCATTTCTACCATATTACTAAGAATAGATATAGGTATATATAAATAACCTAGCATACTCAATCTATGAAGTATTTTAGCTAGTTTTGCACATGAATCCACATTCAATTTGCCCCAGTGACTATTCTCGGTAAATTCAGCTTGATGCAGATATCCTAAATATTTTTGTAATTTTGCTATAGAACTTTCAGTTGCCACGGAATCAAAACCAACCTCACTAAAAAGTCTGGCAAGATTCGTCTTATGTAATAATTCAATTGAATTATCCCCATCTGAAATTTTTCTATTCTCGGGGACATTAAGCATTCTAAAAACTCTAGGTTCCATTATTGGAATTTCTAGTTTAGCTGCTTCTATGTCATTTGCACCAATCAATCTGTGATTATGAATTTCCGGATTAAGAATCTCAACAAACTTAACATTTATGCCACAAATTAGGTTAGGTAACTCATTTACTCCAGATTCTCGCAAATACGTCAATAAATCCTTTGCAACCATAGCATATGAGGATCTGGGTAACTTAAGTACAATTGTCAAAACTTCTTCCAATCTGTCATCTGTTTCCACAAACTCATCTTTTTCTCTAACGAAAAGGAACTCCATTTTCTGATCCTTCAACGTTTTTTTAAAGTAATACTGCATCCCTATTAATAAAGAAGCTGAGATTAAACCCAACGATAACATGTCTATCGTATCCGCCTCTCTAACGAAACATAAAGCAAACACTATTGAAACAGCGAAAACTGTTAGCAAATCCTGCTTAAAATCAATTTTTTGCTTATCTCTTTCTTCTAAAATACGTTTTGAAAAAAAAGATATTAACGGTAGCGCACTAATTATACATGCAAAGATAACTGTCAAAGATACACTAGAAAAGACAGAAAACATTGTCTGCAGTGCTACAAGACTAAATACTTCTTGACTATGAGCGCCAACTTTTGCAACTGAGATCAAAAGACTACCCATTACTACCAGCCAGATATCGGCAAATAACCATTTCAATACGCCTTCCATACTACCTAGCTGCAAGGAATGTTTTAACAAACTATTCTTCTTAGCTCTTAGGCTTTTAAGTGAAATAGCTTGCTGACGATATTCTAAATCTACACCCAACTGGCGAGAAGGTAGTGCATCTAAAAAAAACCTAGAAATGACTTCGGACTGCCTAACTAAGGATTTTATAATTACATGGACATATATAAATGCAAGCAATAAAACTCCCAAAAGAGCTAGGAAGGATGCAAAATTAGTAAACTCTTTTCCCTCTGTAGGTGGAATAATCAGAGCACAAATTAAACTTAAGAATAGAAAAATTAGTCTTGAGCCAACACCCGCAAAGATTAAATCTGTAATCCTTTCAGAATCTAAGCTATGGCCTCGAATAACAATTACCAAAGCATACGCTGGAACTAAAAAACAAAATAAAGCTAAAATGAAAGATGTTATAATTTCCATTCTAACTTACCTTTAGCCTCAAAACGCCATAGAAGACATTATTCGGACAAATAATCCAGCTAACAACATTATAAAAAATCCAAAGAAAATTAAGCCCAATGCGCCGGAGGCCTTTGTAGGCAAAGCAACGATACGCGCCTCAATATCCAATTGCCTAGATAAGGTTACTGCTTCAGCTAAATCATTTAATTGCTTGGAAATTTCACCCCCATGTTTGGAACATTGAGCTAAGAACATAAAAGCATTTTTTACTTCGCCTATTCCAACCACCTCTCCCACATCAGATAGTGCTTCATCAAGTGACATTCCTGCTTTCATCAGTTTAAGAACTTGCGCAAGAAGTTCTGTTACTACGTTATGCGAAGAGCGCTCATCTGCCATTTCAACTACATAAGCAACGCAAGGACCTACATCCAATGAGCTACTTACGCCGATAGAAATTTGCTCTATCACTAAAGGCAAGTAATATAAGCTATCATCTTTTCTTCTTTTTATCCTTTTATTAAGGATATGATCTGGGAATACTCGACCCACCATGTAGCCACACGCAATCCCAATAACGATATAAATCACTCCGTTAACTAACGACATCAAGCCACCTACAGCAATAGGCAAGGCTATTTGCAAGAAGTGTTTAAATCTAAGAAATTTAAGTCTCTCAGCAGTAGAAAAATAACCTGCTCTAAAGAATAGTATTTCTGGATCATTTTGATTTACTGCCCTTCCCTTGGTCTGAATGAGCTTAGACTGAACCTCTTCTAATGTTAGATTAGTTTTACTATGACTGACTTTAGGTGCAATATTCATACTCGCAGCTGTACTTGCTTGCGAACCAGTTAATGTAGCAACTCTTCCTGACTCCGTATTTGAATTAGAAAAGGTTAATCTAAGAACAACACCTATTCCTACCATTAGGATCAAGATCACTCCGACGAGAATAAAACTTGTAGCTGTCACAATTATACCTTAATTTCTGTAATTACTCGCGATAAATAGAACCCTATTCCAACTAGCAGCAATCCACCTTGAAAAACCAACTGCCCTGAATCATTTTCAAAAGCACCAGACAATAATTCTGGAGAAACAAAACCAACGAGAACCATAGTCATCGTCATGATACCCGAAACCATAAATCCTGCACCTCTTTCTTGTGCAACTGCCGCAATTGCTTTCTTTCTAAACTCTTGCCTCTTTCTAACTTGCTTTGCCAATCGCTCTATAACGGTAGATAAATTTCCTCCTACCCGTCTAGACAAAATCAGTGCTTGTACAAATAGCTCAATCTCTGGATGTGGGACTGTTTCACCAAACTCACCGATTGCTTGCTCTTCCTGAATTCCTAATTTAACCCTTTCTAGCATTAACATAACTTCAGCTCTGAGAAGCGACCTTTCATCAAATCCACCCGCAGCGGAATCAATTGCCGTAAATGAATTCATTCCAGACTTTATTCTACTAACTAAACTCATTAAGAAATCAGGGTAATCCTTATCAAAATTATTGAACCGCTTTTTAACCGCTCTTTGTAAAACTGAATCTATTAGTAAGGGTGCTAGGATAAAAACTAGAATTAATAGAGGTACTCTGACGAAAGGATAAATTCCACCCATAATTATAAAGGTTATAGACCATTTGAGAATCAAATATTGATTAGCCGTAATCGACCACCGAGCATAATAGAGGAGTCTATCAAAACCAGGCCGTGTAATATCCCGTCTCTTTTTTAGGTTATCTCCATTTTTAGCAGCTAATAATGCAGCAGTACCTGCATCATACTTAGCTTTTTCAGATTTATTATCTATTGGTCTCTTAGATGACCTTTGAGATTGCACTAAATTTCTTAGGGCATCTTGCCTATCCGTCTCTTCACTGCCCCCTAAATTAATAAAAAAATATCCAAGAATCGCTAAAAGAAAGATTGCAACTCCAACTAGTATAATAATTTCTATGCTCATATTAACTACACTTTTTTAGATACTTCTTTATTTTTACTGTCGGTATTAGTAAATCCTACATACTTGGGAGCATCACCCAAGTAAATTCCATTTTTTTCTAATACTTCCTCAAAAAAACTAGAATATGAAAGCACTTCCCATACAGGATTTTCACCTTGCTGAACCAACTTAAACATTGGTCTAATCTGGATATTTCCTTCAGAAAAATTTCCTACCTCTATAATTTCACCCATTCTAACTTTGCCACTCGCCTTCTCCCGGCATTGCCAAATAACAACATCAACAGCAAGGGCAATTTGTTGTCTAATGATATCAACTGATACTCCTCTTTGAGCCCTACCTAGTAAAGACTCTAATCTTGTCAAAGTTTCACGGGCATTTCTTGCGTGAACAGTAGACATACCAGAGTGACCAGTTTGAGCAGCTTCAAGAAAAGATTCTGCAGCCTCAGGTGTTCTCATCTCCCCAAGAATTACACGAGTGGGACACATTCGGAGAGTAGTTCTAATATGCTCTTGCAGAGTAACTTCACCTACTCCCTCAGAGTTTGCTGTTCTAGAAACTAAACTTCGATAGTATGGATGTTGAAAATTTAATTCAGGTGTATCTTCAATTGCAATAATACTTTCCTCTGGCCTAAACTGAGTTCCCAAAGACCTCATTAGGGTTGTCTTACCAGTACCTGTTTCACCAGAAACCATAAAAGTATGCTCAACCGTTCTGGTTAAGGCTGCCAAGTAATTTACTATCAATGGAGGTGCTACTTGATAAGAAACTAAACTTTCCAAACTTGCTTCAGCAACTCTAGGCACACGAATTGTAACTAAAGGTCCCTTCTGACCACAAACACTTTTATGAACTGCGCAAATTCTCTTCCCATCAGGAAACGAAGCATCCACGGTATGTTGCTGAGTGCTTAAGCTTTTACCTAAACGATATAATACTCTATCTATGAAGGTGGTATAAGCTTCATGACTAGGCCATCTAAGGCCAGTAATTTCACTCATCTTACCACGTTGAAGTACTACTGTTTTGAAATCATAACAATGAATATCAGTTACTTCCGGATCATCAATAAGAGGCTGAAGAACGCCCCACCCAAACAAATCCTGCTTCAAAGCCACAATAATTTCTGCTCTAGAGACATCGTCCAAAACAAAGCCTCTATTAGCACAAACCTTATCTACTGCCCTCGCAATCGCTTCTTCTGAAATATCAGAATTGACTCCATCGCCTCCACCTGAACCAAGTTCTCTACGAGCTTCTCGAAGAACTGCATTACCTACAGGTGACAAACCATCCTGACTCTTCTTTCCTTGTCTCTGCTGAGCAGTGTTATTAGGAGCATCAAGAGCTAACAAGGATCCATTAGAAACGTCACCATTTCTCGCTGGGACGGATCCTTCTTTCAGTCTTGTTGAAAATAGCTCTAATAACCCATCTTTATCTTTTTCCATAAAAATCCTAACCTAAGTAAAACCTACCTAAACCCTTAAATAGATTATTTAAGGGGTAAAACTCTTATCCAACGACCACTTACCTCCAGTAAGAACAAACCTTCTTTGTTTACCAGTGACTGGATCATTATCATATAAGACACCATCTGGTGGAACTTCTTGCTTCTCCTCAGTTGGTGCACTTTGAGTTTGACCCAATACATC
>JBILFC010000275.1:0-4058 GCA_044351785.1 Bdellovibrionota bacterium | reverse complement strand
CTCATCAGTTACAGTTCCTGCAGGTTCAGTTCCACCGACTAAAACTAAGCTAAGATCACCAGAAGTTCTAGCTAATTCAATCCCTTTTGCTTGAGCCTCTGTGACTAATAATGAAACTGTAACTGGGCCAGCAACAGGAGCAGTAGGCTGTTCAGGATTATTCTGTGCATTACCTGCAACTGATACGACCTTTACAAATCTAGCGATAGTGGCAACTTTTTTCTGAGAATCTTGAATAAATGTCCATAGAACATCCACTCTTGTTCCTGGCTTTGCCCAACCTTCTACACCAGATCTACTATCAACTATGATGGTAATCAACCTAAACCCTGATGGAATATTAATCGTGTTTAACGGGATCGAATCTGAGACATCATCCCTTAAGAGAGGTACATTAGGGTTAATAATTCGCTTAGCAAATTTTTCACCTATGGTGGAAACTAGCTCAGGGGGATATGCTCCAACTGGGATCTGGTCTTTTGGCAACTCCTCAGTTCTAAACATCTCTGGGGACAATTTTGAACCATCTTCAATCCTAAAAAGTGGTATTAGAATACCCTGAGTAGTAGATGGAGCTATGACTGCTGCTGTAGTTTCAACAGGATCTCCTTGAGCGCCTTCAGCAGGGTCTGAATTCTGCACTATATATGCTAGTGCACCAAACAGTAACAAAAGCAATAAAAGCAGACAGGCAATTAAGACTTTAAGCTTAGCATTTTTTGACCGGGCAGGACCGGATGCACCAAAACGATTACTCATATAAACCTACTCACCTAATCAGAAATTCTCAATTAAAAACAGATACTTCTTAACACTATTATGTAATCGGCAAAAGAAAATAAAAGTTTAAGGATAATTATAAAATCTAAGAGAATCTGCACCAGGTGTTAGTTTTCAAACACAAGAAACCTCTATATGTGAGAAAAAGACTAAACCCATGCCACTGAAGTCTCTAAAAATAATATTAGTTATTAGCTTGGTTAAGACTATTACCAACTCTTCTAAATGACTCGTTTCCAGCCCTACCAATATTAGTAATTGTTGTAAGCGCAACTATAGCAATAAGTGCTATCATTAGGGCGTACTCAATCATTGTAGCGCCTTTTTCCGTAGACTTTTTTCTGAGCTTTAGTTCTGTGGATTTCATTGTATGTGTTATTTTTACTTAATTAAAATATTCATGGCCTACAAATTTAAATTGGTAGGCCATTTCAAAGAGGGTGAGGTTAATATTCCCTCACCCGCCGAGCAATAACTACTAGTTATTAGCGATATTAAGCGAGTTACCAACCTTTCTGAAAGATTCGTTAGCCGCTGTTCCAATTTGTGTAATAGCAGTAACCGCTACAATTGCGATCAAAGCAATCATTAACGCATACTCAATCATTGTAGCGCCTTTTTCGTTCTTCTCTTGAATCTTAGATTCTTTTACTTTCAATTCCATAAAAATTTCCTTTTCACTTTATAAATTTAACCAGTAGACAAAACCTGCCTACCAAAGTTTGCTTTTATTAAAAAACCCACTTAAACCTACCATTAACCAAAAATAACAATTAGATCAATATGAAAAATCATACGACACGCATTTCAACACCTTTCTAATGGTTGTTTTTATTCTCTTCTACATCCTTAGACTTTGGTAATAACTTTTCCCACCAATTACCTTTATTACTTTCTTCAAACTCATAATCCTGCTCACGATCTATGAGGCCAAGACCTTCGGCGATAGCTTCAAGCTGCACTCTAGTAGATTTTTGACCCTTACTATAAAGAGTTCCGCCACTTCCAGGCCACTGAGTTGCCTTATCATCGTTTGGAAGAGGTGGTAACCTCCAAGGTCTATTTCCTAACATATGCCCATCGAGGGTAGCTTCTATCTCAGGTAAAACTAACCACTGACCTGAATAGCCATTCACTAAAAAACTAATTCTATCGGGGGAAAGCACCAAGGCTTTGACATAGGACAAGTATAAATCAAGTGCAGTGAGACCTAACAAAGTATCATCAATCACTATCAATACTTCATCAGCAGTTCTCATCAAAGCTCCACATGCAGGACCAACACGTCCCGCAGTATCAATAATAATAACATCGTTCATTACCCGCGCAAGCTCTATCACCCGTTGACAAATTCCCATTCCATCAGTGTGACAAACTAAGTCCATTGCTTCTGCCATACTATCTGGTGGCATTAAGACTGAAACGTACTCACTGACTGGAGTAACAGCTTCACCAATAGTATCCCGAGTGATATCCTTACTTCCATTAACCCAACTGCTCACTACCTTGGCAGCTGCCCCGCCTACAGCTAAAGATCGACTTAGATCTCTTGTCTCCACATCCAGATCCCATAGTAAAGCCTGCTTTCGATACACATCGCAGACCTGTGCTAATGCAGCCGCAATACTAGTTGCACCAACACCTCCCTTTGCATGAGTAACTACTATAACTTTAGCCTCACGGACCTTACCTTGTTTACGATATTCAGAATGTACAGATACCAACTCTTGAAGTAAATCTAGTGGTGAACTATCATCAGGAAGAACTTTTCTAACACCCGCTGAGTGAGCAGATCTAAAGGCACCACCTGAATAGGCCTCTTCTGTGACATACATAATAGTGGCAATATTACCCGATGAGGCCAAGGCGGCTCTTGATATTTGTGGCGCTTGATCGCCGAGGCCAGAGCCCAAAATTAGCACATCTGCATCATCTAAACTCGCAAGTACCTCTTTCTCCGATACCAACTTAATCCGCAGATCAAGCATTTCTACATCACTCTGACTAAATGACTGTATACGTCTGGCACATCGTGCCTGCCCTTCTGCTGAATTCTCTACTATTAACGCCTTCATTTATTTAAACCATCTGGTGTTTATATAACTCTTACGATGACACAGATTCTTAAAGGATTTAAAAAAATTATTCTCCATAAAATAGATAGTCTATAAACCCTAAAATATAGCTAAATGAAGATACTGAAAAATACTTAAGAGCAAATAGACCAACTAGAATCCCTACTATAAAAGTCAAAAGTCCCGTTAATAAGGCAGATAACCAAGATATAAAATTTGCAATAGTAAAGCCTCCTTTCCTACTGCCTAAATCCTCTTGCAGCTCCTTAAATCGTTGAGCAGACAAACTACCCTGGGAAATTGTTACTGCTGGTTGCGAAATAACGTGCGGGACAACCTCTTGAGGATATGATTTTCGGTAAGAATCATCTGAGAACCCGCCATCCAAGGATTCCTTTAATCCCTCTAACATATTTACAATTTCACTATCAGCTACCTTCCTTCGACTCTTTGGAGAAACACTAACTTCCTTCACATCATAAGAAGGGCTATTCACAATTTTACTTATACTGGACTTACCTTCATTAACATTCGCTAATGCAGTCAATAATTCCTCCGCATTCTGAAACCTATAGTCTGGATTTCTCGCCAGTGCTTTCATTATAATATCACTTAAAGGCTTAGGACATTCCTTTCTTAACAGATATGGTTCTTTGGGATCGGTACTTAACTTTGCATGCATAGATTCAATAACATTGTTTCCATCATGCGGAGCACTCCCAACGATCATCTCATAGGCCAAAACACCGATAGAATAAATATCACTCCTGCAATCTAACTTCCCATACTCAAGATATTCAGGTGAAACGTAAGCAAAAGTTCCAACAATACCACCATGATCAGTTAATCTAGGTCCTTTTACCGTACGAGCAATACCAAAATCCGTAATTTTAATAGATCCGTCACTACTAATTAATATATTTTCTGGTTTTAAATCCCTGTGTATGATTCCCGCTTTATGTATTACAGCTAATCCACTCGCCATTTGCTTCAACATAGAAATAGAATCTGCAATAGAGATAAGATTTTCATCATTTAGCCTATCAGCCAAATCGCCCCCGGAAACATACTCCATCGTATAGGCTATTAGGTCTCCCTCTTTAAAGTAATCATAAGCTCTAACTACATTAGGATGGTTTACTTCATAGGAAGCTACAATTTCATTCTTAAACCTTGCAGCTTGAACTTCATCTTTCGCCACAT
>JBILFC010000017.1:0-22316 GCA_044351785.1 Bdellovibrionota bacterium | reverse complement strand
TTCTTTGTTTTGATCTTACTTGGATTAATTCACACCTCTTACTTTCATGCAAAGTTAAGTAAGAATGAAATAGTTACAAATATTTTCTTTATGATGGGGATGATAATTCTAAGTTTTAGCTTTGCTCACATGAATACACCATCTACTCTTATTCAAGCAGGCTCAGGACTATTTTTACTACTTATCCTACGAGATGATCCATTTCAAAGAACCTTTCTTTTTCTTTCAAGCACACTTATATTATTTAACGTCACCTTTAGCGATGTAGGAGACGTTACAAGAATACTCGGCTGGAACGGATCATATTTTACTGAGTTATACAGAACCATGCCTCATATTACTAAAGTTAAATATTCTTCAGTGCTATTTACAATTGCAAATTCGACGATGCTAGCTTACGCATTGTTAATACTTAAAGAATCAATTTCTAGGCTGAAGGCAAAATAAAAAAGGCGGGATACTCAAAGAGTGCCCCGCCTCGAATTTCAACCTTTCATATAGAAGTTATTTTTCGAAATGAACATGGAGGGCAGCTCGGCCATCAGTCACCACGCCAATAATCTGCAAAGCTCCAGCACCGCATGGTACAGACTTCAGAACCTTTCCAGCCTTCCAGGTATTCGGATCAGTTCCATTCTGCAGTTTACGACCCTTACCAACCGCACCTTGGGTATGATCAAAGATCATTACTCCTGGCATCGGACCAGTAAGCGCCCCAACTTCTGACACCTCAATTTTACGAACTCCAGGAAACAATCCCTCGAGCACCGAGTTGACGTCAGTCAGAAGCGCAGTAACATCACCAAGCTCCTCCTCAGTAAGAGGAAAAGGATTGTCGGTGATACCATGATCCACCAGTAGTACCCGCGTAGCCTCGGCCTTTTGAGCCGCGGTGACCCCAGAGGTTGGAGTCTTTAAGACTGAGACTTTCGGAGTAACCCCGCTTTGGTCAATAGCAATCACGAGGTCATCCGGCCAAAGAATTGGATAATACCGTGACAAGCCAGGACGACCTCCAAAGCTAGACAAATCCATCCCATATGGTGTCACCACTGTGCCATCAGGCCGGAAAGCAAGCCGTTTGAGACCTCCTTCATTGACCTTGAGATTGCGTAAAATACTACCGGCTACCAAGTCAGCCTTTACATCAGCAATGAGCTGCTCAAATCCCTCAGAATCAGAAACATATGGACGAACGTCCTCAAGATCCGGCGGAGGATTCATCCCTTGCAGAACTGCAAGAACCCTTTCATCGTACCAGCGGATTTTTAACTTCTCAGCAGGCACCCTTGAAAGTTCTGCTACTGATCCTACTGCTTCGCGCAGTCGTAGTCGCAGTGTCTCAAGCGAACACCGTCCAATTTCCGGATGACTCCATCCTACAAGGCCACATTCCAAGTTCAGAATTTCTGCCTCATGAATGAAACTCCGATTCCACTCCATCGCTTCATTTTGTGAGGCGGAAGTGCTAGGAAGATCATCTACCTTAAGGCCCTTTGCCCTTCTAGGTCTAGAAGCCGTACTGTTTAGCAAGGCTTCAGCAAGTGCATCTGCCAAAACAGCTCCAGACTGTTCAGAGTCCGCTGCAATTTCCTCCCATCCGAAAATTTGATCACCACCGTAGCTGATGCTACGCGGAATGACCACTTGTCCCTTTTTGAGATTAAAGATCATTTCTTCTTCAGTGACTGGATACAAAGACGAACCCGAGGAAATCAGATCCTCCTCAGTCAGACTCATCGCCAAATTAAAGACTGTAATTCTCTGCTGCTTGGCAACGAACGACCTGGGGATTGCGAGAAATACTTGCCCACGACCTTTAAGATCACGGTACATCGAACCATACGGAAAAATCCCTTCAACATGTGCTACTGAAGAGGCCGAGTGAGGATATTTACGCCCGCCATCGTATAATTTAACAATGCACTCAGGCGCCTGCGTCAGAAGAAATACCCTCAACCATTTTTCATAATCATCCAGGGCGGCAACTGCATATTGCTCGGACCACCCAGTTTGATTCTGAAAGATATTGAGATCGAATCGTTCGCACGGAAAGTATTCGTGCCATAGCTCAACAAAAGCCTCAGCGATGAAACTGAATCCGGCAGGATCAACAATGTTGAACTGCTTAGGATCCAATCTAAACCCTTCGTTTTTATAAAGGGTCTGAAAAAACAATCGCATGAATAGTCGGAAGTCTGACTCATCACATGAGTCAACGGTACTATCCCGCCCCACCATAGTACCGCGCGTAATCGCAACGGTAACAATCGCAAGATAGGTAAAGCCTGCCTCGCTAGCCTTTTTCAGAAACTGGCGGACTGTCATTCCGCCGACAAACAGCTGGTCCATAACTGCGGTCTTAAGCTCAGTAACCATCGCAACACCCCTTTCGGTGTTAAGACATTTCGAAATCTGAACAAGGCAACCGTGCCCCGTCCAGAATAACTTCTACCCATATACTAATGAGACAAGCTACACCGCTTGCCCCATGAAACCTCACGGGAAAACCTGACTTTAGTCTTTATGGCTTTTAAGCACTAAAATGTTGCGGATATTATGGTTTTAATGCGAAGGTTAAAGATCCCGTAGGGGCTGGGTTCACCCCTACCCTTTGGATTGGGCGACCGCGAGGGTCGCCCCTACGGTAACCACCAACTAATATGGGCACCTATCTTGACAATTATCCTGCCTTAATATATACCTAGCAGGCTAATATTAAATATGGGTAGAAGATAAAGGGCCTTACTAGATAACGCCCTATAAAGACTAAAAATTTTTAGTCTTTTATTCTAGAAATAAGAAGAGATACCCCAAGAAATGTTTTTGGGGAGGTTTTATATTCAGTTTTCTTTTGTGTAAGGTGCTCCATGATCGCTCCTAACCGTCACAGTTTCTATGATCTCCTAAATCCGTTTGGCCAAGGCCTACCGACATCTTGGCCGGAGGAAGAATTTTATAATTTCCGCACAACTCAATCGGATCAGATAATGATTCATGTGAAGGAAGTTCTTAAAAAGCGTACTTTTGCAGAAGAGCTAAAAGCTTTCACACTTGAAGCGCTTCTGCCACCACTGGGGAAAATTGAACCAAAGGATGATATTTCTCCCCTCAAATCGCAGAGGGTTGACGAAAAATGGGCTACCAAGAGTCAATCCAGATTCACGTTCGCCCTTCGAAGCAGTAGAAGCAGTAATTGAGTAAAGACTTAATAGGAGCATTCTACCCGCGGTTTTGATGGATCATGGTTTGAACCGGGGTATTTCTTCTTATTTTTACAGTAATTTGAGAATGTTAGGATAGTATGTAGGCTACTATCTTGAGCCACTGGTCAAAGCACTATTTTCTCGATAAACTCTCCTTTTATTGTGAGCATTTTTACAACAATCAATGATTTCAAAACAAACCATCCAAAAAAAACTAAGCTCCACTCTTAAAGAAGCAAACCTGTCCTCCTTTGGTCCTGTCATAAAGGGCAAGGTTAGGGACTCCTATGTGGTAGGGGATAAAAGAATTCTAGTATCCAGTGATAGATTCAGTGCCTTTGATGTGATTCTTTCAACTATCCCTTTTAAGGGCGAGTTACTGACTGGCCTTGCCTGGTATTGGTTTGAAAAAACGAAACACTTATTAGAAAATCACACAATCGCAAAACCTCATGCAAATGTTGTAATAGGGAAAGAAGTTAAAATTATTCCAATTGAAGTTGTCGTCAGAGGATTTTTAGCTGGAAGTGCATGGAGAGACTATCAAGCAGGAAATCCGGTTTCAGGAGTGAAACTTCCTGATGGACTTCAAAAAAATCAAAAACTAGAAACCCCTATCATCACACCTTCCACTAAAGAAGCTGTTGGTCTTCATGATATTCCAATTTCAGAAGTTGAAATCATGTCTAAAGGTATCGTTGCACCAGATATCTGGAAAGAAGTTCGAGAAAAAGCCCTAACACTATTTAACTTCGCCTCAGAAGACGTAAAAACTAGGGGTCTATACCTTCTTGATACTAAATTCGAGTTTGGCCTAATAACAGATATAGATGGTAAATCTAGAGTAATTTTAGCTGATGAAATCTTTACTCAAGACTGCTCCAGATTCATCGAAATGAATTCTTACGAAGAAAGAATGAGCAAAGGCGAAGATCCTGAAATGCTGGATAAAGAATGGATCAGAACTTGGCTCATCAATAAAGGCTATATGGGAGAAGGTACTCCACCTGAATTTACGGAAGAATTTAGAGTTCAAATCTCAGAGCACTACATAAACGCTTATGAAAGAATAAGCGGACTAGAATTCACTCCTTCAGAGAAAGAAATTTCAGAAGAAGAAATTAGGAAATTTTTATAAATATGAAAAAGTTATTATTAGCATTACTTCTTGCAAATATACATATTAGTTATTCAGTCGCTGATGAAGCACCTCGAGCAGTGGTCAGTGTAATCGTAGATGGGAAAGACCTAAGACATCTTAATGAAGTTATAAATGAAGCAAAGGCTCTGTCAAGAAAAGTACCAATTAGAAACCTTCTGCTAATTGAACAAATGCCTGACTTAAGCCAAATGAGCAATGATTCTATTAAAAACAGCACTGCTGAACAGCAAAAAATTCAACTTAGCACACAACACATGCAAGCTGGCATGGAGGCAGTAAGAGCCCTGAATCTTGAACAATCTGAAGGCAAAACTGATTTAAGCTTATTAGACAAACTTAGAATTACTAACTCCCCCACCTGGATTGTTCGTCACAAAGGTAGAAATTACATTTACGAAGGGCTACCAAGTATAGATAGATACTTCACTGCCAACGGTAATTTTAAGGATGGAGAATAAGCTCATGCAAAAATTAAAATACCTTTTTCTAGCTTGTACTCTTTTAAAACTGGATTACTCTTACAGCCAAGATTATCTGTTTGAATCTGATGCAGAGATTGCTTCCCATAAAAGACAGGCTTCATCATATACATTCCAACGAGGGAATAATAACCCTAACAGCCCAGTAATTGGATACCTTTTTAAACCTGGAGAAAACGATCCTTACAAAGGAATTGATGACAAAATTTTAGTTTATCAAGGCCTACCACTGTGCGATGAAAGCAAGGTAGGACTAGACGAAGTTTTTCATCATAGCGAAGGTTCTGAAGCAATAGATTTTATTGTCTATGATTACCGAGATCCCAAACAGGCTAAGTTAGCAGTTAGTCAAAAAAGAACTACTATCCCTTGGGATCCAAACTATGATCCAAGTGCTGGACACATGACAGTGGATGCAAAATTACAAGACCTCGCAAGAGTTATGGCGCCAGAATGCTTACCCACTAGCTTTAAATATATCTACTCAGGAAGTAAACGATACAGAGAAGCTAAAACTGGGACTAAAGCTTGGGAATAACTATTTTATCCATGCTTAACGGAAGGTAAAATTTGAAGCAATATACTTGCCCATTTATCAAAGCCTTTATACTGCCTAGCTTTAGCTTCACCGATTAAAGACTGTAAATAACTACTCGATGCTTCAAGCCTTTTAATAGAAAATAACTCGGCCTCTAAACGCTTGGATGCTTCTTTCGTTTCATAATAGCAAAATACGGAGAGAGCTTTCTTATCGTTGCCTTCCATAGGTCGAAGATACTTCTTAACAAATATACTTAAAGTAGGATAAGATGAACGACCACCCTCCTCAAAAAACCTTTCTAAATCCTGCTCCAAAACAACCCCCTAAAACCTAATAATCAAATGCAAATAAAAATTTATCAGCTTCATTCCATATATCCAACTTCGCTTCTACATTTCGAGTAAGAAGTCTTGATTTAATGCCCTGAACATCAGCATAGTTCTGAATAGCTTCCCCAAATATTTTAGAATCTTTATAAGTTGGAGAATCTTTCTTAGAAATTAACATCATATCCGTTTTTATAAACGAATATAAATCCATCTCAACATCGGGAGCGAGAGGGGTCTTCGTAATTCCCTTGGGGAACATAAATTCAGGATCTGGTTTAGTAAACTCATTAGCCTCGAAAGCAGCCCTAGCCACTCTCTTAGGATTGCTCATAATAAATCTATGTACAAAATCTCCGCCAGTCCCATACCCAAACATATAGATTTCTCTCACAGATAAACCTGCTTGATTCCCAACGAAATCAATTAGCTCCAATAATTTCTTATCCGCTCTTTCTCCTCTTATATTGAAATTACCATACTCAGGATAAGTGATATTATCGAAAGTCGGGACCAATACGGCCATTTGTCTTCTTTTTGCAGATCTCCAACAAGTTGAAAACATATCATTCGCAGCTAAATCACCATCATGCACGCAAACCATCAACCAAGGTCTAAGACCAGACCTAACAGCAGACGCACCTTTTCTAACGGTTGGATGATAGAAAAAGTATCTCATCCCTTTATGATATAAAGTCAGTCTCAGTCCGGCCGGCATATTCGTATCTAACCTTTGTGGATCGATCTGGTTTAGAGCCTTATCAAGAGCATAAAAAGCAGCGTTCTTCGCACCTGGTGCATCTTCAAGCTTAGATAAGCTTGTTCTAATAGCATATACTGCTTGAGTTGATCCTATCATTCCTAATGCAGATGCAGATCTTTTTCTTATATCCTCGTCTTTTTCTTGCCTAAGCGTTCTTACTAAAATAGGTATTGGCCAATCACTTTGCAATCTACCAAGTGCAGTAGTTGCCGCCCTCTGACTTTCAATTTCCCCATGACGCACTTCAAATCTTAAAGCTTCACCTGCTTTTTTATCACCAAGTTTTGTTAACGCATCTATTATAAATAATTGCTTATCAAGATTATTCCCGCGCTTTAAAGTTTGAGCTAAAACTGTAGTATCACCTGCTCTAACTGCTTTTCTTAAAAGCAAGCCTGCATCCATACGAGTTTTTTCATCAGGGGAGGAAAGATTTCTTAAAATATCTCCTATCTCAGACTCATGCTGAAGATCTTTTGCAATTTCTGCCTCACTAGGCCCCGCCTCATCCAAGCCTACAATATCCTCATCCTCTGTGGTCTGATCGAGTGTCCCCTCTTCCTGACATAATACAGAAGATGCCCATAACAGTGACAATAAAAACAAGAATATTTTTTTCTCTAATCCTCTTCCCATCTTATTAAAAACCTCGATCAAATTTATTTATATCTAGGGTTATGGATAAATTCTATAAAATCTGTGCCTTATCTAAAATACCCTTCAAATCTCCATTAATTCTGGCTCCATACTGGGATACTACCTTCCCAGCTAAGTAACAAGCAATTTTCCCAGAATCTCGGGCACTTAAGCCCTTAAGTAAACCGTACATAAAGCCACCTGCAAACATATCCCCCGCCCCCGTGTCATCTACAGCTTTTGTTGGATAAGATTCAACTTCAGATACTTCCTCTCCGTAACCAACAATCGCCCCCTTATCACTTAGCGTTAAAGCAACTCCGGCTCCAGCTAAAGCTCTCAACTCTCTGAAGGCTTCAATCGGATCACTAGTCTTAGTGAATTTTAAAGCTTCATTCTTATTCGCAAATATAAGATCAGATGACTTAACAACTTCATTAAGCGCATCTCTAAAAACTTCTACAATAAAGCCATCAGAAAAAGTCACTGCTATCTTAGTTCCATATTCCTTAGCTAAACTTACTGCTCGGAGTGATGCTCTCTGCCCTTCTGCGGTCGCGAACAAGTATCCTTCTATATAAATCCACTCAGATTCTTTAATAGCTTGTTCGGATAGATGATGTACATCATAGGTACTAGTTATGCCTAGGCATGTACTCATCGTCCTTTCAGCATCGGGGGTAATCATAACCAATGATCTTCCAGTCATGCCACCATGGATAAGCTCATTAAAAGTAGAGACTCCAAGATCTTTCAGTTCATTTAAATATGATACTCCAACCTCATCATCACCAACAATACATCCGTAAGCTACGCTAGAACCAAGCTGTGCTAAACTAATAATAGTATTCGCGCCACTACCCCCACTTGATCTCTTAATTTCAGCTCCGGCTGGTAACTCTGTTAGCATTTGATTAAGTACATCAGCTTCAACCAAAGTCATCGACCCTGGCTCTAGATTAAATTTCTTAAAATCTGAATCTGAAATACTAATTTGATAATCCATGATTGCATTACCAATACCGTAAACTTGATACTTATGTGCTGACACTAATCTTCTCCTTATTGAAATTTGAAAATCTTTTTAGCACCTTAGAGCCTATTTAAACAGGGGAAATCCTTGGCCGTTCACCACGTAAGATGCTGTAATTGTTCAATCCTTTTTAACCGCTCTTAAAAAATCCATCTTCTTTGACATTTTATTAAGTCTTTTAAGTACTTAGTCGATATAATCCGTAGGGTGTAATAAGCATAGCGGTTGTGGATAGAAGGATAGGGTGGCAAGGTAATGCCGATTACGATATTTACAAATATTCCAGCACTTCGTGCGCAGGAACAAGTCAGAAGATCTACATTTGATCTTGAGGGCACCTATACCCGCCTTTCATCCGGATTAAGAATTAATAAAGCAAGTGATGATGCCGCGGGACTAGCAGTAGCAGAAAATCTAAGAGCAGATCAGAGAATCGCCAACGTCGCAATTAGAAATATAAACGACGGTTTATCCCTTGTCTCTGTAGCTGAGAATGCGCTATCAGAAATCACGAATATTCTAACAAGAATGGGTGAACTCGCTACTCAGAAAATGAATGGCACCATTAGTACAGTTCAAATTTCTCCATTGTATAATGAGTATGTAGCCTTAGGGTCTGAGATTAATAGAATTGTCAGAACCTCTAAATTTAATGGCATCACCTTACTTTCAACGACCGAAAGAATTGCCATACAAGTTGGCCTAGAATCTAGTAGCAATTCTCAAATTATATTGAACGATAGAATCATAGATACAGATGCCTTAGGGATACGCCTTGATGGACCTGGGTACATGACACCGGACGTTGTCCGTTCCGCGATTGAAACGGTGGGTAACTCACAGATGTATAATGCAAAGAGACTTGAATTTGCGCTTAGTAACGTTACCAACATGAGAGAAAATTTCATGGGCGCTGAAAGTGCAATTCGAGATGCAGATTATGCCAAAGAATCTGCTGATCTAGTCAGAGGAAGAATTCTGCAGCAGTCAGGAGTTGCTATCCTATCTCAAGCCAATATTCAACCTTCTTTTGCTCTCAAATTACTCCCTCCGATAAGAGGAGACAATTAAAAAACTTTATATTGCAACTCATATTTTATATTTCCCTGTTCTATCAATTCCCTATATAATCATCATCTAAAAAATAAACACTGAATATACAAATGAATAAACCTAAATTATATCTCTATCTGCTCCCCTCCCTTTTGATTTTCAATTCAATTGTCTATGCGGAAGAACCGTGCAATGATGCTGGCCCCTTTGTTCTTGCTAGTGCTAGCACTTGGGATAATCTTAGAAATTCCGAAAACTCAATTAAATTCAAAATAGGCAAACTTCTAAAGGAAGGAATTGGGAATAGTACAAATGCAAAATTTACAATAGCAAGCAAACCGCAAAAACTTTTATCTGACTACAGTGACAAAGTGTATTGCGAAGCTAAAAAGCAAGAGACTTCAAATACCAAACTAATCTTCGCTTCACCTAAGCTGGGTAGCCTAGACAACTTAAATTCCTGGATTGCTGACTTCTCACAGGGCAAAGGAAAGCAGGGAGGAGAACTCTATGAAAAATGTGACAAAACATGTAGCCCTGAATATGAATATCAGATCAGTTATAATAATGAGAAGGGCGAACAATATGAAGTAAAAGCTCTCGTTATTTGTGGACATGCACGGGATAAAGATGACAATCAGTATAAACTTAGTTTACAAAAATGCGTAGATTAATTTAGAGGCCTAGGAGCTAGGCCTCTAAAAGTTCATTTTAGTTAGCCACGCTAAATGAGTCTAACTTTAAGCTTCCTTCTCTGATCATTGTTAAATTAACTGCACCAAGCTGAATAGCATTAGTAGCGCTTAATCCCCCAGTAGACTTAGCGGTAGAAATTTTATCCATTTCAGCATCAAACTGCGATGCTCTAAATGATATTGAATACACATAATCCGCTTCAGGTTGCGTAATAGCACCCGAGGCCACAGTATTCTTTAATGCTGTTTTTAATGCACTTTGTCTGTTCTGAGTGGACGCTTTAGCTTTCTCTAATTCTGCACTAACCACCCGTTCTGCAACGTCAGACTTCTGATACAACTGAAACTTAACTATTGCTTCCTGCATATCAGATTCAGCAACCATTCCTTTCTCATCAGTTTTTAGATACTCATTTGCCTTAACTTCCCAAGGCTTTAAATCTCTAGGTACCGCTGGTGCAACTGTAGCAGTGTTAGTAGAAGGCGTGCTGACAACACTTGGACTAGGCGCTGGACTCGTGGCAACAGGCGCCGCTGGAGGAGTAGGAGTCGCAGGTACAGATGTTGTTGCTGCTGGCGTTGGTGCTGGAGTATTCCCTTTTTGAATCATATCTGTCATTTTAGTCATAAAGGTATCTAACATTTTACTTACACTAGCTAAGAATCCATCTAACATTTTAGAAAAGCTTTCTAAAAACTTCTCTGAAGCCATGGAAGTGGTAGCAGGATTTGTTAAAGGATTCGCAGGCGCAGAAGTAGCAGGTGTAGTTGCAGCAGGAGTATTTACCTTAGCTGGATCTACCTTTGGCGACTTAGGGCATATTCCACCCATTCCAATATTTATAACGGTACTTTGACCGAACATGTCCAATGCCTTTTTGTTCTCTAACTGAGCCTGATATTGCTCTGGCTGAACTAAAGGCTTATCGATAGTAGAAGCCGTTGTACTAGCTGAACTTTGACCAGCAGTGATAGCTGCTGGGGGCATAGTAGTTGGTAAGGGAGTAGGGACTTGGTTCATTCCCTCATAAGAATTTAATGTTATATTTGAGTTTACTTGCATAATTTCACCTAAGTTATTGTTTTTCATAAGGTAAATCTGACAAAATAAATAAATGCCAGATTCGGATCTTTGTTTTATTATCGAAGAAATGAGAGACTTTAACCGCATTAAGTTAAAATTTATTCAGAAATCATAAAAACATGTCAAAAATTACTTCTTCTAGCCCTTGTCCCTGTCATAGTGAGAAATCCTACGGGGAATGTTGTGAACCGTTTCACAAAAAATCCTTACATGCTCCTACTGCCGAAGCACTAATGAGAGCTAGATATTCAGCCTATGCTCTTGGGGAAATTGATTATTTAATCATTACCTTACCTCTAATGGATAGAAAGAACTTTGATAGAAAATCTGCCTTACTATGGTCTGAGCAATCAGAATGGCAAGGACTTGAGATTCTGTCCTCTAAAGAGTCTTCTACTGGAGATAAAGCTACAGTAGAATTTATAGCTAAATATAAAATCCAAGATGAAGAAATAAAACATCATGAAATCGGGAAGTTCCAGAAGGCAAGTGGTCGTTGGTTCTTCTTAGATGGCAAAGTGGTAGAGTAAAAAGTCACTCTTTTAATATCCTTAGCAATAACCCAGTATATCAAGAGTCTATGATAGGCCTTGTTCAGTATTGCAAAAAAGGATTTGGGTGATTTATGGCTAATCTAGCTACAGCTAAAAAGCAAGAACCAGAAAAAGTACTAAATGCTAATGAGCGCCTTGCTCAAGGACAAGAGGAAGCAAGAAAAGCTCATGAAAAGGCAAAAAATAGCCCCACTGAGGGCCAGATCTATAGTGCGCAACAGGCAGAAAAATTAGGCTATGACTCAGGGTATGGCATTAGTCCAGACCTTGCCAGAGCGAGAGTAAGTGAGCAGAACTTCAGTCTTAGCCCAGGTGGAGCACAGATGACGGCAAGAGCGGCCACTTGGGAAGCTTCGAATAATAAATATGCAGCTATGCGTGCGATGGGATATGAATTTATCCCAAGAGGACCAGGAGAAGAACCACTTGCATATAGACCCAAAAGCGAAGCTGAGATGAGGGCTATATATGAAAATAAAATTCGAAATATTGAAACCCAAATAGCTAATACTCCAGGCGAGTATCTTCACAAGGTAGAGGGGGGATTTGCCATGATTAAAGATGGCAAAGTTACACTTACCAATGCTCAAGGGTTTTATGCGAACAAAGCAAAAACAGATCCTGAAAATTCTGAGAAATGGGCTGATCGTGCCGAAAGAGCAAAAGAAGATTCTGCCAGACTAGCTCAAGCTGGAAGGGAACATAGAGAAAAATTTAAACAAGAACAACATGAAAAGAAGTGCAGAGATCATGGCTTTGATCATGAAAGAGTTGCACCAGAGGCATTAAGAAGCTATCTAAAAACCAAAGAAAACGCAGAAAAGGGTCTTGTTAAAGCTCAAAGAAACCAGAGACTAAGTAACAATCAGATGGCTGCATTAAATGAAGTATGCGGTCAATCACCGGGTGTTCACCCAGCTCAAGCACTGGCTAACTTCAAGCCAAGAATGTTAAGTGATGCCGCTGTTGCTAAAGCTAGACAGGAAAAGGCAGAGATGCAGGTTGCTAGTGCTACCTTGGAAGCACCAAAAACACCAAACCCATCTTCTCAAGTAAAACAGGCAAGCACTGCCTCAGTGGCGGAAGCAAATAAGGAAGCTAGCGTAATCAATCCTGCTGCCTTAGCTCAATTTACCGCAAACTCCATTATTGGTATATCTAAAACTGCACAAGGATTTGACTGGAATAGTATAAAGTTACCACCAGTACCAACAACTCCGACTGTACAAAGTGGAGACTATCAGACAGTTTCTTTAGTACCTAAGACTAATGTTAGACTTAGCAATGCAGACTTATATGAAGACTTTAGAAAGATGTCCGAATTGAAATCACTTCCTGATGTGAGTCAAATTAACTTTCCTCAATCTAAAAAGCAACTAGAAGAAGCTAAAGCATTTATGGAAAAGGTACTTGCTAGCAACAGTTCAATTTCTCCAAAAGACAAAGCATTATATCAAAGCTTTACCAAGTTCTTAGGAGAAGCCATAAAAGAGAAAGATAGGGAAGTAGTAGTTGCCTAAGGATAACTAGTGACTACTTTTCTTATCTAACAGCTTACGCACTCTGTCGCTTACGCCTTTATAAATATCCTTAATACTCGTACCCATTCTGTCCTCTGGCGCGATCTTAGAATATTCCTCCGCAATGTCGTTAACATTTTTACCTGGATTCTCACTCTCGAATTTGTTGCAAGCTCTTTTTACAGCTCGTAGTATATTGCTGTCTCCGAACTTAGTTCCTCCTTGCTCCATCATAGATTTTATTTGCAGACCTGTAACAACCTTAAGCCTAGCGATAGAACCCTTCATACTAATTTCTTCAGAAATCTTTAGAACCTTTCTAACACTCTCTTCGGAAAAGGGCATACTTAATATACCCGAGAACCCCAAGCTTAAATGAGGAGCTAACACATCTTCTTTTGCATTTGCCTCTCCCACAATTAGAATAATCTTATCAGGTCTAAGTTCTTTTCGTTCTCTTAATTCGGTAATTGTTTTAGTGAGCTCTGGGAACGGAAAACCATGTTCTATAAATAGCGTCCCTACTCTATCCACACTATCACGACATTCATCTAAAAGTGACTGAGTAGTTTTCAAGGATTTAAACTTACTGCGAGGCGACAGCTCTCTTACTACATTATATAGCGAGTTCTTTGCCTTGTCGGAATGTACTAGTGCTAGAATAGATTTTGCCATGTGGTTTAGATGAAAGATAATCCGATGAGATCCACGTAAAATGCACAGAGGGGACATAACTTGAGTATTTTAATCGCTTATAGTAGGGTAAAAGCACAATTAAATAAGGGAAGAGGGGAATTAGATTTAGAAAAGAGAGGTTTCATTTTTCACGTAAGGTTGAGGAATTTGAGATGTTTACTAATGATTCAGAATTCCATACAGGTGTCAAAACTTACAAAGATCGCCGCAAGAAAATTCATCAAAGGATGAAAGAACTGTGGGATCAGGGTAAAAGTGTACGAGAAATTTCAGCGATCCTCGCTTCGC
Organism: Bdellovibrionota bacterium; assembly: GCA_044351785.1. GTDB lineage: Bacteria > Bdellovibrionota_C > UBA2361 > SZUA-149 > DAOLCO01 > JAIYCX01. The sequence continues at coordinate 8,280 of JBILFC010000017.1, read as the reverse complement.
AAACTAAAACTAGAAAAGGCAATTCCGTAGATTGCGTTCGAGAAAATCTTCGCAATATGGGTGTAAAGTTTAACTGGACGAGAAGAAAATCGAGAAGGTCACAAAAGGCACACAAAAAAGCGAAATAATCGCGCATTTCTATTCAGCAAGGAGTAAGGTTTAAAAACCTCTCCTTTTCAAATCTAAAATTCTACTTCTAATATTTAAAAAGAAATTTAAAAGAAAAAGGAAGAAGAGAAATTTAAAAACTGCATGCCACCGCCACCGCTCCGACTTTGGGAGAGATTACGAACGGGGCGGGGCATGCAGAACTTCCACTCAGGAGGATCAGGCACGGAGCATGCGAAAACAGCGTGCCCTAGAACTGAGTGGTTGCTTTCACGGAACTAATTGTCGGCTTTGACATGCACGACTTCAACAGGTCTGCGAGATTTCTTAATGCTGCTCCGAACTGCGGCCACTCGAGGTTCTTCCTTCCGAGACTGGAAACATCTTTCGATGAATCCTAAAGCCACAGTGCGTTCTTCGTGAACCAAGTTCACATCTTCAGCAGCTGTCAGACAACGGTCAAAAAGCATAGTTTCGAGTTCTGTGAGCGTGCCTTCCGAGAGCATTCTCTGGAAGTCTCCCCTGAGGAGGCAAAGAGCGGCAACCCGCTCTCCCAGATTTTCCTCTTCATCATTTGCCGCTGCTGTCAATGTAGCAACAAGTAACTGGTCAGCTTGAGCTAAACGCTCGTCGCTTAACTGAGATTTACAATGTCGCTTAAGACAGTCCCACGCGATGCATCGCTCTCGAAAGCCCTCGCATGAATCGAGGACTACAGAAACCCAATTTTCAAAACGACCGTCAACCTTATTACCCGGAACACTCATTGTTCGTATCCTGTACGAAATTCCATTCCCACAAGTTAAAAAGAAGAAAACTACCTCGGTCTGTGGGACGCAACCGCGGTTTAAAAAAGTACTCTCTATACTTCTTTAGACCACGGTCCAACCACCCCTTACCGACTAAATCTTCCCTTCTTCCACCCTTCCTGTTAAAAAACCCAAATCAAAACCTTATATTTCTCTTCTACCCACTTAAGTTTAAATTACATCCACGCAATAATTTCAAACCCTTATTAAACATCACTGTCCGATATCGATCATCTAGACCCCAAAGTGTCATCTATCTATAAAATAAATATTTTCAGACCATATTGATATACTTATCACCGATGTGGTACATCCCACGATGGGTAGAAGTATGGTTTTTAAACCTCAAGAAAATACACTTTTAAAGTCCGGTAAGGAGTGTTCATTTGATTGCAAAGAATCAAGTGAACATTCCACGCCGTCGTACTTAAGATAATGTACTCTTTGGTTTATGGCGTTTTGGAAATTTCGAAAGGAGACACATATGTCCTCCAGACAAAAGCATCGATTAACTGTTACCATTGAAAATGGATTTGCCGTTGTCACCCTAGAAGACATGGAAATTTGGGACGGCGCAGATTTAGCACAACTTAGAGAGGCGCTGACAGCCCTCATCGAAAGAGATGGACATAGAGCAATCGGTGTCCAACTCTTCGGCGTCAAGTACCTTCCTAGTGGATTCTTCGGAATGCTCTTTGAATGGTATGAACAAGGCTTAAGAATTAGCCTTTACAATCCTCAGGATAATGTTGAAAAGATGCTCTAGTTCAGAATGTTCTTCGTGCTCCAACAAGATAGCAGTTTTCTTCTCACCGACGAGCGCATGCGAAACAAAACTCCTAATGAACAAACTGAATTCTATAGGAGAGAATTCTTCGGTAATGCTGCCGAATCAGAAGAACTTACTGACGAAGAAAAAAGAAAAATAAAATACGGTCTCAAATAAACGACCGTTTCCCTGGCGTTTTAACTTCACCCCAACAGCCGGCCTCCCTAAAGAGTGTCGGCTTTTTTTATTTTACAGCCTTAATATCTTAAAAATACTCAAGAATCCCCCTCCCCCTTGATCTCAATCCCTAAGAATACTATAAGACCCGCACAATATTTTGTAATTTTAAACAAATTTCCATCAATAAATTTAAGGTCGTTATGTCCAGAATATGTCAGATCACAGGTAAGGGAAGTCTTAAGGGCAATAGAGTTAGTCATTCTAACAACAAAACTCTTAGAAAAACGCATGCTAATCTTGTAACTAAGAAAATCTTTGATACAAAGACTGGGTCTTGGGTTAAACTAAAACTTTCTACTAGAGCTCTTAGGACTATTACTAAGAAAGGTTTATACGAGACGCTTAAATCACTATAGCACCGATTTCAAAATCATTACTAGTTGGCGGGCCAGGCTCAATTGAAGACAGCGCAAATGTCTTAGCTAGAGCCTTGTTCAGAGGAGACCTGACAGAATCACAAATTAGAGAACTCCATCCGCAAGCACTTCACTTCGCTATCAAAGCACTAGGCCTAGAATCTTCAACAGATATTATTTCAATGATATCTAATGAACAATATAAAGGCCTACTCGACTTCGAACTATGGACAAGAGATTCATTCCGTGAAGATAGAATGTGGTTCTGGCTTTCACAAATTGACGATGAAAGAGACCTTCAACCCATTCAAAAATTCTTAAAAGTAATTGACCCAACTTCATTAAGCATTATCTTTAAACGCTATGTAGAAGTTGTATACAATGACGAGCCTTCAGATCTACCACCCAATCCCAATGCTTACACGCCAGATAATGGCCTCTCTTGGTTAACCTTTAAAGCAGGTGATCCTGAAATTCATAGACTACTAGGAAGACTCTTAGCATTTTTATTTCAAACCAACAGAGAAGCATTTTACCAACATCTTGCATACGCTAATAGCGGAACGACACTTGAGTTCGAGGAAGAAGCCTATCAAGAAAAATGCGTCAGACTTAGGAACCTCTCAATCCCTTCCTTTGATGAAGCAGTTACAGTCCATAAAGTGCTAACAAAAAATGACTTCTTAAAAACTCATGAAGAAGTATTAAATTCAAATAAAGAACAAGAAGTTGAAATTGATGGACCAGGAGAGATCATACCACTTCCATCTAGCGGAATTAATTTCCAGCCGCTAGCAAGTAGCCTTGAATCACTTGAAGAAGAAGATCTATTTAGAGTGCACCTAGAATTTGCGCAGCTTTTTAACGCACACGTAGTTCATTTTCAAGGAGACTTCGGAGAAGAGTTAGGCTTAAAATCAGCGATTGAAAAAGTATTTGGAGCTGTCAACATTGGACTAGAATTAGTAATAAAAGAAAATAATTCTATCCTATCACCTCACATCTTTCGATCAATTCCAATAAAAGATTTGTATCGATTAGGACTTGTTGAAATTTATTCATACCGCAGCCTATGCCAAAAAGTCCCTGTGGACATAAGAAGCACTCTTAACCACATGAATGAGCCCCTGAGCATTATAGTGGAAATGGGTTCTAGGCCCTTTCCAGCAGTGCCGAGATTCCTCCGAGAAAATGGCACATTCGAGCTAGAAGAAGATACAGGTGAAGAGTCACTAGATTCCAACGAAAGCTTTATCCACTCATTAGATCAAATAAAGATACTACAGTCTATTGTTCAGAAACAAATTCATGATAAACTGTCAGAGATAAGATCATACGAAAAGCAACATAAAAAGCATGAGCTCGTAAAAGAAACAACATCTAAAGACGTTCAATAACATCCAGAGGAAAACAATGGAAGCATTTCATTTAGCATTACCAATAACAGATCTTAAATTAGCCAGAGAGTTTTATTCTGGAGTACTAGGGCTTACCGAAAAACGCTCAGCCTTTAACTGGATTGATTATGACTTCTATGGTCATCAACTAAGCCTTCATCTAGTAGCTGATAAAGCTAAGACTTTAGGAAGTACCATGATTGATGGTGATCAGGTACCTGCAATGCATTTTGGCCTAATACTGACCCAAGACAAATGGGAAACCTTTAGAAATAGCCTACAAGCTAAAAAAATTAAATTTCTAATCGGGCCAAAACTTAGATTTAGAGGAAAACTGGAAGAGCAAGGTACATTCTTCTTTGCAGATCCATTTGGTAACTACCTAGAAATTAAATACTTTTCTGATCAAAGTAGAGGACTCTGGTCTTAAAAATTAATAGTCACCCTATGGCTGACATAAGTCATAACTATAGTATATGGCAGCGATGGCACCCGATATCTCTAGAAGCTCTGGCCCCACTACAAGTAGTGGGCCTTTAGTTATGCCACCTGTTAACGTACCCTCAGGCCCATCTCAGCACGATTTATCTATGCTTACTATGCCAAGGGCAGAAATGTCTTCTCAAAGACATGAATCTGCTCCTATCGCATCTCCGGTTTCAAACGAACATGGCGCACCGATGCAACTAAGTGGGTGGGAAACTAGAAATGGACCTGTAAATCAAATCATGCAAGCAATAGGACATTCAACATCTGGCTTTCTAAAACTATTAGTAGGAATAATCAGACTGATACCAGGCTTAGGAAGAAACTAAACCCCTCCCCTTACTCACCTTCTCCCTGTTAATATTTGCCTGTTAAAATTCCTAACCTAAAACAACTCTGCTTGACTCTCTTCATCTGCGTCCGAAACATGCCCAACTTCTGAAACTTCCGAAGAAACTTCTGCACTTTTTAAAACTCTAGCTTGAACATTAGTACCACACCCCAAATCACCAAAGTACAAACTCACAGCAACACTACTAGTTAATGCCCCAATAGCTACCACAAGAATATTCTTAGACTGACCACCCTCTCCAAACACCCCCATTGCAATTGCTACCAAGCCTGCTACCGAGAATAAAAGCCCACCCATTGTCCCCTGCAACAATCCTACCATATCGCAGTAAGCGTCTCTAATAACACCACCAGCGAATTCTCCACTAGTATAAGCCCCAGCCCAAGGCTCAGTTCCATCAGCAAATACGTAACTTGACGAACATATTATCAGAAAAATTAAGGATGTTTTACATACCTTAGAAATCATATTAGACTCTTAGAATAAATCCATATCTGTTTCTTCTTCCGCGCTAACTTCCTCTGTATTCCCAGATTCTACGTTCTCGCTACCATCACCTTCCGGAGTAGACCCACTAGTTGCTGCAATAAATCCTTTTGCAGCTTGTTCAGGATTAAATTTACTGACTTCACTTTCTTTAATACTCGCCTTCGCTGCAACTCTTGCTCCCCCGCCTCCGCCTCCTCCTGGATTACACTTCCCTGCTGCCGATTCAAAGTGAAGAGACAAAACGGAATTTATGCCAAAAGCACCTATGGCAGTAACTAAACATGAATACATCGCCTTCATATTACCGAAAGCCGCTGAAGCAATGCCACCTACACCAGCAGCGGCCATTAATAAGCCACCTAGATTACCCATCATGTGACTACAAATTTCTTCTATTGCAAAGTCCACACTAGCTAACGCATGGGCCTCATGGAGTTCGAATACGCTTACACTAGCAATAATAGTAGTGCCTAGAATTATTTTTAAACCACGCTTATTCATAATGCTCCATACATTTAAAATACTATTACGTACCACAGCCTAAATCTGGGAAGAATCTACCCACGATATACGGATAAACATAAATCCCCACTGAAACAAAAACCAATACCCAAGCTTGCCTAAATGATCCTACTATTGCTGAGAATATTGCGAAAAGACCGGCTAAAACAGTCATCAAAGCTCCATAATCTTTTGTTAAAACTTCCTTTAACAAATTACAAGCTGCATTCTTAAAAATGTCTCCCCCAGTAGCAGCGAAAGCATTACTACTGAACAATATTAGAAAAACAAGTACCGACAATTTCACAATTCTACTTTTACTCATTACATCCTCCGCCTAACCTGTACATTTATCAAACCAAATCTCTTGATATGTCTCCAATAGATATGCTCCTATTGAAACAATTACCAAGGACCAAGCCATCTTCATCCCACCCATAGCTGATGCAACCACAGCTCCAACTCCAGCGATTGAAGCAAACATTGACCCCATATCACCTGCCAACTCTTCTAAAATATCCTTACACAGCTTCCCATATCTCTTACCATCATAAGCATGAGCATCTTGCTGGGACAATGTTAGGACTAAGAAAAGAATGTTAATCTTGGCAACAAGAAGCAAAGATTTTCTATCCTTAAACAAGAACAGTAGTCTAACCCCCGCCTCAATATATAAATCATTAATCCTACCCATAAATAACCCCCTTTTACCCAACAAACTCTCCAACTCCAGTTGCCTCAAACCCTCCGCCAAAGAACAAGGACACTAAGGCTCTCAATATAAATGCACCGACTGCTACAAACAAAAGCGAAATCGCAACTTTATAGCCACCGAAAGCAGCAGCTACAATCGCACCTAGCCCAGCACATACCATAATTAATGCACCAAATGCGCCTTCAATAAATCTGAGCATATTCCCTGTAGCCTCACTTTCAAGAGCGCCAGTATAATCTGGAACAATTTCTTCTGGAGCCTCAGCTGCTGCGACTTCTGGCGCAACTGCATTTACAAGAGGTTGCTCAGGATCACTCGCGGCTAAAGGCAAAGGGAATATAGGAATAAACAGTATCCCTTCTGGTAAAAAATCCCCTGAAGACTCTGGATTAGAAACTGCACCAGCAGACTCTGGATTTTGATCCGAGAATACTAGTTCCCCTCCTCCACTAGCCATCAGTATAAATCCAGCCAACAGAAGGAAAGAATCAAAATGCTGTCTTATTTTGAATATCTTCATAATTTCCAACCAATAATTTAGGTTACTAACCGCAAGTTCCTTGAAACAACTGAATCCAAGATCTAAGAATAAATGCGCCTATTGATACCACTACTAAAGACCAGGCCATTTTAAAGCCCCCTAAAGCAGCAGCCAAGATTGCAGCTACTCCAGCTACAGCCGCTACTAAGGCACCGAAAGCACCCTCAACTAATAAAAGCATTTTAGAACAGGCATTCCCGAATGTTCCTGAACCCGCATAAGCATTCTCTGCCCCTACGGAAGCAATAAGAATCACTCCAGTGAGAAAAAGTAATCCTCTCTGAAGCTTAGTAGGTGCAAAGACCAGATTTATACAACTTTGATTAAAAGCTTTATTTATTAAGAACACTTGATTTTTTATTGACGACATAAATTTACCCTCGTTTAAACGTTTAATCGTTTATAAACACCTTTAATTATTCCTCTTTCTAAGAGAAGTTAATCTTCTATTAAATGTTATGAATACTAATCAACCAAATGTATCTTAATGCTTCCTAGAAAACCTAAGTATCTGATAATAGTTAGTATTAACTCTACAACTCACAGAATGAGTCAGGTCCAATTTATTTTGCTTTTAAATGTCACACTAATATTGATTAGCTGCACAACATTAGTGTAAAATAGAAAGCAGTTAACGGATTAATTGTTTATGAAACTTTCAAGAATGAAAATCGCTTCCTTTGTCTTAACTTCACTTCTAAGTGTGGGGCTTTTTTTGCCTTGTGCAGAAGCAGGGGTACTATTTAGAAATAATCGTAATGCTATAAGGATTGCGCAACCTCGTTATCAGAACCAGCAATACAGGGTCAGAAAATCGACAAGTGCCATGAGAGCAACTTCAGGCAATATCTTCAGAGCTAAAACTTATGGTGGAGTACCGGACACCATGAAGCTAGTTAGAGCAAATATCAAATACGAAGAGAAGCTTTTTAAATGGGAACAGAAAAAGCTCAAAAATCAAGAAAGAGCTGAACAAAAAAGAAAACAAGCAAAGCTTAAAGAATCTAAGAGAAGAGAGAAAGAGTTTGCAAGGCTTAAGAAGAAAAAAGATAAGGATAATAAATCATTCCTTGCAAGCTTAACAAGCTCTGACACTAAAGGAACAATCACCAATAAACCTGCTGCAAGAGGTGCGTTAACGAATAAAGTTAACAACAATCAAAACGAACCAGCAGTTAAGAAAACTTTCTGGGCTTCACTTTGGGAAGCTTTGACTGGTAAGAAGAGTTAAAAATAAACTCTTCTTATTACCTAAGTTCAGCACCTTAGAACTTAATACCCAATTGATTTTTATTATAAATTTCGCTATCTAACCTTCATCGAAAGTAGTTTTTTTTATAGCTCTCCCTTAAGGATAGACTTAATGAAAGTTGCATTCTTACAAGTGAGTGAGAGAGAGCGCAGATGCTGATAGCTAACGTGAGCGTGCCTTCGGTAGCAAAGCTGTTGGCTGGCCAGAATCGAACCTGGATTCTGTGAGGTAAGTTTTATCTCCGTGTCAGCATCCCTCTCACTCA
>JBILFC010000182.1:0-6255 GCA_044351785.1 Bdellovibrionota bacterium | reverse complement strand
TCGGTGCGTAGCTCAGTCCGGCAGAGCGCTCTTGGTCGGGTTTAATTATGCCGACTTAAAATTAGAGAGAGGTCGTTGGTTCAAATCCAATCGCGCCGATTTAGAGAAAGGTTCTATGCAACTTTCTCTTCTATTTATCTCTATTTTCATATCTTATTAAATTATAAAAGTTAATCCAGTAACTTAGAAAGCTTATTTACAAGTAGCTTAAAGTTGTTTATGCTCTCAGTTAGATCTCAAGAATTAAGCTTAATTTTATAAAAATGAAGACCAAACCTCTAAAATCAGGGCAAGACAAGATTACCGCCCTAGACAAAGAATTTAGCGCAAAGGAAGTTCAAGGCGTTCTTCGCGCACTTACCGGCAATACTGAAAAGATTGGACTAGCATTGCTTAATTATTATTCAAGAACAGAGCTAGTTGTCCCCTCAGGTGGCACAAGACAAAGAGGTAGATCTAAGTACTCTTATGCTGACGTTGTCCTACTAAGCTGGTTATTCAGACTTAAACAGCAAGGACTTGCGGTAAACAGATTTAGAAGAGGTATCGCATACCTAAGAAAAAGACTTCCAAAACTTCATCAAAACCCTAAGGATATGCTCCTTATTACTGACGGAGATCAGCTTTTTCTTAAGCATAGAGTGGAAGACAGAGAAGGCATACTAGAAGTTCTAACCGGTCAGTACGCAGGTCAGTACCGCTGGGCATACCCAATAGGAAGCTTAATAGAAGAAGTTGATCAAGCGATCGAAGTAAGCCAAAGAAAAGCTGCCTAAGGCAAATGTCTTTATCAGAAAAAGAACTCTTTCAGACCCATGTTTCAGATTGCGTTGAAGCCATAAAGGCCGTTTACGCCCTAGAAACTGATATTTTCAAGGTAGTTGATGCTTGCGAAAAAACGGCTAAAAATGGTGGCGTCATTTATGCATTTGGCAATGGCGGCTCAGCTTGTGAAGCAATTCACCTAGTTGAAGAACTTGTAGCAAGATACCTAATGGAAAGGCCAGGTATTAGAGCCCAGCATTTCCTTGATGGCGCCACGATGACTTGTTGGGGCAACGACTATGATTTTATAGATTCCTTTAAAAGGCAAGTTGAAACATTTGTCACAGACAAAGATACAGTCTTTGCATTTTCAACTAGTGGTAACTCTGAAAATATTCTCAGATCACTAAAGTCAGCAAAAGATCTAGGAGCAACAACTGTTCTTATGGGTGGGAAAGGTGGTGGGAAAGCCAAGGCACTATCTGATATCCCTCTCATAGTAGAAGCCCCTAGAACAATGAGAATTCAAGAAGCTCACATGCTGATAGTTCACATGATAGTTCATTTACTAGAAAATAGATTATATCCTGAAAAAGCGAACTCTTAAGAATTAGATATTAAGCTCTGATAAAGTCCGTCATATCTATTGGACAAACTACCATAGAAAGCGCTTAAATAGTTATTCATAGAATTTAAATTTCTAATAATGTGCTGCAAACCTAAATCTGTAATATTTAACTCACTGGAGATAGTTCTCTGTAACTTACTCGCTCCATAAATCAAATCAGAAAAGAATTCTTCAGATAATCTTGCCCCAGATCTAAGCTTAAAATCAAACTCAGAATCATTAATATCAGAAATTAGAACCTGAGCATGAGAAAACAATAATTCATAACGAGTATCTATATCTACTAAAATAGAAGAACTCAAATCCGAATTAACAGAAGAAGATTTTAAAGTTTTTAAAGACTGTGTTTTTAATGCCAAACTCGCAGCCAAAACGAGCAACATGCCCCCAAGAAGTTCACTCTGCTCCTTGGGCAATCCGATAACTTTTAAATAATCAAAAATGCTATTTAAATCTTTTTCTACAGAAAAATTTTCTTTTAATGGATCTACGCCTTCGATTGCCTCTAATAAATCTTCTTTACTCATAACGGCCTTGATTAGATACGAAAGTAAGCATACTAGTATCTTGCACCACATCTTGATTCCTTACAATAAACGCACCTAAATTAGAAAGCTCTTCCTGATTTTCCAACTTAAGCTCACGTGCATTCACAGATTCTTTTTCCTTTACCTTAAAAGCCCCTCCACTACTACTCATACTTACCATTTCTTTAAAAACAGGAGGCTGATTAAGAACGTACTCAGAAGACTCATTTTGAAAATCATTCTTAGAATAACTTTCAAAATCTACACCAGCCATATCGTAATTTACATAAACTAATCCAATCATGGCGCAAGCAAATCCCACAGAAAAACTCTTTAAAAGTGCTTTCTGCCAATTAACTTTATAATTCACATTAGCTTTCCCAGGAGTTACATTTGATTGAGATTTAAGATGAAGCTTTAACTCATGCTCAATTTCATTCCAAACTCTCTTTTTCTCCTGCTTTAAATCATGTGCAGATGGTACAGAAAGAACTGACTGACGATTTATGATATTACGAAGTTCACCTCTTTTAAGCATTTCAGCCTGAATATACTGATGACCTAAAACACCCTCCAACTGCCTTTCCTCAGAAGTCTCAAGTTCTCCGTCAAAATAGGCCTCTATATAAGACTCAGTAAAGTTAGTAATCACAGTGTCGTCGTCAGCTTGCATCACTGGACAAACCTTAACAGGCCGTGCTCTTTCACTCTTAAATTTAGAAAATATATTAAATTTCATTTCTCTACCCTCATTAACAAAGAGACGCTCTCATTACCAATTCTATTCATTAGCCATGACCGGCATTCTAACTGTCTTACCAAGTAGACCTACCAACTTCTTTCTTGCATGATGAAGGCGACTCATCACCGTGCCCACTGAACAATGAAGAGTCTTCCCAATCTCTTCATAAGACAGGCCATCACACTCTCTAAGTAAGATTACTGCCCTATGAGAAGGAGATAACTCATCAAGTGCATTACCAATCGCTTTACCAAGTTGCCCGCTATAAACAGCTTCTTCCTGATTAACCTGCTGACCATGAAATGTATCAATAATAGGATCACCTGAAGACTTGTCGAAAATGAAATCTTCTTGCCCAGATCTTTCATAGCGCCTAGAAGCTTTTCGACTCATATCTATAATCAAATTATGAGCTATCCTATAGATCCATGTATAAAAAGCGGAATCACCCTTAAAACTTTGAATACCCTTGAAGGCTTTTAAAAAAGCTTCCTGACAAATATCTTCAGCATCATCACTATTGCCAAGAATTCTAGTAGTCGCTAATCGAAGCCTCATATAGTGAGCTTCAAATAGCACCTTAAAAGCCTCTATATCCCCTGCTCTGGCTTTATCTATTAGCTCACTTTCTAATTGTTCGGGACTCTCGCTCACTGGATTATCTAACATCATTCCTCCTGCCCTTTCTTATTTTTCTCCCCAATTATCACCGACATGAACATCGGCTATAACAGGGACACTTAATGATACCGCCTCTTCCATCACATCCTTACACCGTACTGCTAAACTATCTGCCTCATCTTGAGGTACTTCAAAAATCAATTCATCATGAACTTGTAAAAGCATCGCGCCATTCATAGCACCATCTAGAAACAACTTATCAAGATCAATCATTGCACGCTTTACAATCTCTGAAGCTGTTCCTTGAATAGGAGCATTCATCATTGATCTAACTTGATATCCACCATCACGACCTTCCATATTCAGATCAGAAACGTATCTTCTTCTACCATAAAGAGTTTCAACAAAGCCTCTGGATTCAGCCTCAGCAGTAAGGCGATCAAAGTATAATCTTACCTTTGGATACCTTGCAAAATAAGCTTCGATAAACTCATCTGCTTCTCTTCTTGAAACTCCGAGATCTTTCGCTAATCTAAATGGCCCCATTCCGTATATTATTCCGAAGTTAATAGTCTTAGCTATCCTTCTTTGCCGAGACTTCTCTTCTTCTAATAACGGAACGCCACCGAATAACTCAGTAGCTGTTCTTAAATGAATATCCTCCCCATTTCTAAAGGCTTCTATTAAAGTCTCATCTTCTGATAGATGCGCAAGGACTCTAAGTTCAACTTGTGAATAGTCCGCGATAATGAGCTTAGAACCTTCTTCTGCAATAAAAATCTCTCTTAATCTTTTCCCTCGATCAGACTTAATAGGAATATTTTGTAGATTTGGATCACTTGAGCTAAGCCTTCCAGTAGCGGCTATAGCTTGATTAAAAGTAGTATGAATTCTTCCTGTCTTAGGATGAACTAATCTTTTTAAGGCTTGAACGTATGTAGAATTAAGTTTAAAGACTTCCCTATATTCCATCAAATGATCTATCACAGGATGGACACCTTGAAGTAAATCTAGTGTTTTTATGTCCGTGGAATATCCGTGCTGAGTTTTCTTCAATCCTTTCGTAGGTAGATCTAACTTATCAAATAAAATACCTGCTAACTGCTTAGGTGAGTTTATATTAAACTCCATACCTGAGAGATTATATATTTCAGCAGTTAAACTTGTTAGCTCATTTTGAAACTCCTCACCTAGAATTTCTAGTCCGTTTAAATCAACCTTAATTCCCCTATCTTCCATTCTTGAAAGAACTGGGATTAAAGGCATTTCTATTGATTCAAAAACTCTTACTTGAGAACCTGCAGGATCTGTTTCTACTAGCTTTTTCTTTAGAACTTCCGCTAACTGCAAAGAACAATCCGCATCATGACAAGCGTATGTAAATAAGCGCTCTGGATTTAAGTTAAAAAGATTACTTTCTTCTTTAGTAAGCTCTTCATAAGATGTCATTTTTTCATTTAAAAGCTTTAATGCTAATGCTTTTAAACCATGCTCTCTCCCGTCAGGCTGTAACACTGAAGAAGCGATCATTGTATCAAAGAGCCTTGGATTGGCTAACTTCCAACCTGCATTAGAAAGCACTCTAAGATCAAACTTTAAGTTAGATCCAGCTAAACACAAATTATATTTAGAAATTTGCTCTTCTAGATATTCAAAAATTGGTTTAGTATCTTTATCATGCAAGGAAATGTAGCAAGCCTCATCTTTCTTAAAACTAAGTGACATTCCGATCAACTGAGTGCTAAGCGGATCTAAAGACGAAGTTTCAGTATCAAGCGCTAGATAAGCACCCTCTATAACTCTAGGTTCAAAAAAGGCTTTAAGATCTTCTAAAGAATTTATCTCTTTGTAAAATTTCTCCCTCTTTTCAGCCCCCATAGAATATGACTTCCCATCTCCGAGTTTAAACTCAGAAAAAAGAGAATGAAATTCTAATTTACTTAAGAGATCAGGAAGAAGTTCATTGTTAAACCCCTTCCATTCTCCTACTGAAACATCCAAAGGCACCTTATTATCTAATGCAACAAGTTCCCTACTGAGACGGATCATCGGGATAGATGATTCAATTTTATTTAAAACCCCTTTTGCTCCCCTAAGTCCCTGTAAAGACTCTATTTCCGATCTATTCTCAAGAAGATTTTCTAAAGTTTTAAAATGTTCTATTAACTGTGAGGCTGTTTTTGGTCCTACACCCTTCGCTCCGGGGATATTATCAGAAGCATCACCAATAAGGCTTAAATAATCCGCTATCTGTTCCGGGAATACTCCAAACTGTTCTTTAACTTTCTCACGATTAAATAAAGTATCCCGCATCGGATCCCAAGTCACAACTTTATCAGTTACAAGTTGAGTAAGATCTTTATCGGCACTAACTACTATGGTTTTAGAATCTTGATTGTCTGCTACTAGGGTTGCGATAACGTCATCTGCTTCATAACCAACTAATTCAAAAGTCGGAAAACCTAACGCAAGTGAAACATCTCTAAAAAAAGGCATCTGAGGAACTAGATCTTCTGGGCACTCAGATCGATTAGCTTTGTACTCGGCATACATGTCATGCCGGAAGTTTTTTCTTCCTGCATCAAACACCATTGCGATTCTTGGCGGATGTTCTTCTTTAGAAGTAAGCTCAGCTAAGAGCTTAAGTAGCATTCGGGTGAATCCGAACAAAGCGTTAGTGGGAAGTCCTGATTTAGTACTTAAGGGCTGTTTTACTGCATAATAAGCTCTGAATATATATCCAGAGCCGTCAATTAAATATAGAGTTGAAGACATTTAAGCTCGGTTAAAGTTCTCCTCTTCGTATTCTTCCTCTAAAGGCTCTTCAGATTGTGAATCTTGGTTATATATAGCTGATTCTTTAGACACTAGAAGGATTTCTTTCTTCTTATCGAAGAATACAACCAATCTCTCCCCTGGTCTCTTATCAAAGCTATATCTTATGGAAGCTCCAGATTCTCGAAGTAAATCTC
>JBILFC010000102.1:0-9232 GCA_044351785.1 Bdellovibrionota bacterium | reverse complement strand
CTACTGTGGTGAGATGCTTGGAAACATTTTATGGTTTAGATGAGATAGATGAAGAAGTAGGAAAGTGGCAGGAGTCATCTCTAATGATAATGCCTGGTTTCAGTTTTAAAGTTATAGACTCTATGTTTACAAATTTCCATCAACCAAGATCAACACATCTACTCTTAGTTGGAGCATTTTTAGGTGTGGATAATATGCATAAGGTTTATCAGTATGCACTTAGTAATAATTTCAGATTTCTTAGTTATGGTGATTCTTCATTTTTAGAAAAGCTTTAATCCTACTTGAAATTTGCGCCTTAACATGAGATTAGGCGAAAGATTATGGAAAACTTAGGTAAATTTGAAATTTCACATCAAGAAGGACAGGCAAGAAGAGGTCAGTTCCATACCCGTTCCGGTAGTTTTGAAACCCCAGCATTCATGCCTGTGGGGACTCAAGGTACGGTAAAGGGCGTTAGTGCTCGAGAGCTTAAAGAAATAGGGGCTCAGATTATTCTTTCTAATACTTATCATCTTCATATTAGACCAGGAGATGAGCTAATCCGAGATCTGGGAGATATTCATAAGTTTATGGGTTGGGAGGGACCAATACTCACCGATAGTGGGGGCTTTCAAGTATTTAGTCTCAGTGGACTTAGAAAGATCAGCGATGAAGGAGTAAAGTTTCAATCTCACTTAGATGGAAAGGAAATATTTTTTACTCCAGAAAGTGTGATGAAGATTCAAGAGAATCTTGGTGTTGATATCATGATGGTCCTTGATGAATGCCTACCTAAGGATGCTACTCATGATCAGGCTAAGAAATCTTGGGACAGAACGTTACTATGGGCTAAGAGATCTATGGATGCTAGATCACGTTCGGATGTCTTGCCATTTGCAATTGTTCAAGGTGGAATGTTTGAAGATCTTCGTGAGCAGTCTGTCAGGGACCTTACAGATCTTAATTTCCCTGGGTACGCGGTAGGTGGTCTTAGTGTTGGAGAAGAGAAGGATGTCATGAGGAGAATCTGTTCTTTTACTGTACCTCTTTTGCCCGCTCATAAACCAAGATATCTGATGGGGGTGGGAACACCTCTTGATATAGTTGAGTCCGTTTATGCTGGTGTTGATATGTTTGATTGTGTAATGCCTACTAGAAGTGCACGCTTTGGAAGAATTTTTACAAATGATGGATTTTTCAATATAATGAATTCCGAATTTAGGAAGGATCCTAAGCCGCTTGAGGAGGGTTGTGATTGTTATGCATGCAAAACCTACTCTAGGGCTTATATTTCTCACTTAATTCATGCCAAAGAAATGCTCGGATCGAGTCTTGCGAGTTTACACAATCTGCGGTTTTATCAGCGCCTTGTAAAATTAATTAGAGTTAAAATAGAGAATCATGAATTTTCGTCTTTTAGAGATGCTTGCCGTGAGAAGTGGAAGGAATAATTTCGCTTTCGGTATTTTACTAGTAGCATCAGTTTTTCTTGTAAGTTGTTCTCCGGCTACAATGGATGCAATGAGTGGTAAGGGTGCAGATGGCGCACCGGGCACCAGTGGTTTCATCTTCGGGACTATGTATTTTATTCTCATGGCATTTTTTGCATACTTTTTTCTTGTGATTAAGCCTCAGCAGGTTGAAGAAGATGAAAGAAAGAAATATGTATCAGAACTCAAGAAGGGTGCAGATGTTACTACGACAGGTGGTTTAATGGGAAAAGTGGTGCAAGTTAAAGATGATGTAGTGACAATAGAAATAGCTCCTAAAATTAATGTTCAAGTGGCAGCTAATTATATTGAGAAGAAATCAGAAAAAAATAAATCTAGTTAATGGGGTAGGGAGATATTGTGAATAAAAATAAAGTCATATTTATACTTGGTATTTTGCTTGCTGGAAGTGCAATTTTACTTCCAACATTTTTTCCGGAGCATACCCCTACGGGCTATCCATTTGGGAAGATTAAGTTAGGGCTTGATTTAAGAGGGGGTTCATACCTAATCTTAGGGGTTAAAACTGATGAAGCAGTTAAGAGTAGCTTAACAACTTCTGCAATTAGTATAAAGTCCGAGCTAAGAGATAAGAAGGTAGGACTTTTAAGAACTAAGGCACTTGGTTCAGATGGTATTGAAATATACTTACTTTCTTCCTCCGGAGTTGAAGAAGTCAAGAATTATATGAAGAGTGAATATCCAGATTTCTCTTTTCAGAATGAGTCTAAGTCTGGGGAAGAAGTAGTGCTACAGTTTGGTATTTCCGAAAAAGTTAAAGGGGATATTAAAAAGAACTCTGTAACTCAAGCGATTGAGACTATAAGAAACAGAGTGGACCAGTATGGTGTTGCAGAGCCAACAATTCAGAAATCTGGGGAAGACAGATTAATGGTTCAGTTGCCAGAAATTACTAATATAGAAGAAGTTAAGAAGACACTTGGGTCTGTAGCTAAGCTAGAATTTAGAATAGTAGCAGATGAGAAGACAGGCACAAAGAAAACTATTTCTATGCCTTTAAAGACAGGCGGTACTATCCCTCTGGAAGATGAAGTAGTTATGACCGGTGATTCTATTGAAACTGCGAACGTTGAAATTAATCCTCAGAATAATGAGGTCCAAGTTTCATTAAAGCTTAATTCTCAGGGTAAGAAAACATTCTCTGAGATTACTACAGCAAATATACAGAGATCTTTG
The DNA here is from genome assembly GCA_044351785.1 of Bdellovibrionota bacterium. Taxonomy (GTDB): domain Bacteria; phylum Bdellovibrionota_C; class UBA2361; order SZUA-149; family DAOLCO01; genus JAIYCX01. Next base: position 6,563 of record JBILFC010000102.1, on the reverse strand, counting down.
GCTATAATTTTAGATGGTAGAGTTCAGTCCTATCCTAATATTAGAGAGCCTATTAATGATGGAAGAGCGCAGATCTCAGGAGATTTTACTAAGCAAGAAGGTAAGCAACTATCCATCGTTCTTAAGTCTGGTGCTTTACCTGCTCCATTAACCTTTGAAGAAGAAAGAACGGTTGGTGCTTCTTTAGGAGCTGATTCAATTCGGAAAGGTGTTCAAGCTTGTTTAGTTGGATCGTTAATCGTGGCTGTTTTTATGGTGGTTTATTATAAAAAATCAGGCTTGCTTGCGATATTTTGTCTACTCGTAAACTTAATTTTATTACTTGCATCTCTTTCTTTACTTGGAGCTACTTTAACTTTACCAGGTTTAGCGGGGTTTGCCTTAACTGTAGGTATGGCAGTTGATGCTAACGTGATTATTTACGAAAGAATTCGAGAAGAACTTCGGGGAGGGGCTTCTGTGGCGACTGCGATATCCGCTGGGTTTGATAGAGCTCACGTTACAATCGTAGATTCAAATCTTACAACGTTGCTGACAGGAATCGTTCTCTATCTATATGGAACTGGACCAATTAAAGGATTTGCAGTTACTTTGAATATTGGAATTCTTACAAGTATGTTTTCAGCTTTGTATGTGTGTAAGGTCGGATTTGATCTTTTCCCACTAAGGAAGAAAGATAACTCATTGAGTATATAAATATAAAGAACTAATCACGAGACTATTATGGCTTTTGTATCACCTTCAACTAATATTGATTTCATGAATATGAGAAAGTTTTGGATAACTTTGTCATTTTTGCTTAATGCATTTTGTGTATATTTATGGATTCAAGGCGGACCTAATAAGTTTGGTATCGATTTTAGGGGCGGGGTGGATATCGTAGCTAAATTTGATTCAGCTGTTAGTGCAGACAGTATAAGATCCGCTGTAAGCGCTACAGGACTTGATGATGCAACAGTTCAATCTTTTCAGGCCAACACACTTGGAGATAACTCTACCGAATATTCTATTCGAATTAAGGGCGGAGAAAAAGATTCAGGTAGTGGCCTTGTTAAGCAGGCTTTGAATACCATAGGGGTCACTTACAACGTTATTAGGGAAGAATTCGTTGGACCTGTGATAGGAGAAAAAATTAAAACTGATGGTTATAAGGCAATTGTAATATCAATTATCGGATTGTTAATTTATATTACATATAGATTTGAATTTTATTATGCCTTGGGAGCTATCATTTCTTTAGCGCATGATGTGTTTATGGCTGCAGGAGTATTTTTATTTTTTGGTGGTGAGATTAGCGGAAGTGTATTAGCTGCATTACTTACGATCTTAGGATATTCTGTAAATGATACGATTATAACCTATGACAGAATAAGAGAGAATTTGGCTCTTAGAAGTTCATCGGGTTCGATTAGAATAGGAGATAAATCTTTAAAGAGTTTTAGTTTCTCGGACATAATTAATCTTAGTGTTAATCAAACATTATCAAGAACAATTTTAACTGCGGGAACAGTTCTTTTTTCCTGTCTTTCACTTTGGATATTCGGAGGAGGAGCTATTACTGATCTAGCTTTTGTGCTTACTGTGGGAGTCATAGCCGGTACTTATTCTTCAATTTTTATTGCCGCACCGATTGTTTTAAGTTTTCACAATCCAGATAAGAATGCTAAGTAATTAAGGTTGTCTAATTTCGATATAAAATAGATCTTAATTATAGTTACTTAAGAAAAAGATAGATGAAATTTGAGGCAATGTAAGTCTTCTGGTAAAAGAAAGCGATTCTAGATCATTTATGACTTAGTAAATAAATTAAAATTCGCTTTAAATGAGTTTAAAGAGCCGCAAAAAGAAGAAACGGGATAGAGAGCTTGCTAATAAAGAGAAGTCTGTAGTTAGTAAAGTTATTCCTGTTCTTAAAGCGACTCAAGAACATTTATTTACTGAAAGTGATTTAGTTGCGGATGATGTAGAGGATAAAGAGATTTTAGCTAGCGATATAAATATAGAGAGTAACTTAAAACCTGAAGGAGTGAACGTGTCTGATAAATCTGAAAACGTAAATACTAGAGTGACTGTAACATCAGTAGAGGATAACATGAGAGATTATCAGTCAGAGCCAATGGGTGCTCGGATTAAGGTCATCGGTATTGGTGGTGGTGGAAATAATGCGGTAAACAACATGATTAAGTCAGGTCTTAATGGTGTTGAGTTCATGGCTGCTAACACAGATATTCAAGCTTTGAGATCATCTCTTGCTCCTACTAAGATTCAAGTAGGTGTTGCATCTACTAAGGGTCTTGGAGCAGGTGCAAATCCTTCAGTTGGTGAAACAGCTGCAAGAGAAAGTGCAGACGAGATTAGAGAACAACTTAAGAATGCTGACATGGTATTTGTAACTGCTGGTATGGGCGGTGGAACTGGTGGTGGTGGTGCTTCAGTTGTTGCAAGTATTGCTAAGGAGCTTGGAGCTTTAACAGTAGGTGTTGTTACTAAGCCTTTTATCTTTGAAGGTAAGAGAAGAATGGCTAATGCTGAAGCTGGAATTGCTGCTCTTAAGAGAGAAGTTGATACTTTAATTACAATTCCTAATCAGAGATTATTATCTGTAGCTGGAAGAAATACTTCACTTTTAGATACTTTTAGAAAAGCGGATGATGTTCTTTATCAAGCTGTAAAAGGTATTTCTGATTTGATTTTATTCGAAGGTCTAGTTAACGTGGATTTCGCCGACGTTAGAGCTGTAATGAGCGAGATGGGTATGGCGATGATGGGATCTGGTGAAGGTAAGGGAGAGAATAGAGCATTAGAAGCTGCTGAGAAGGCAATTTCTAGTCCGCTACTTGAAGATATCTCAATTCACGGTGCAAGAGGAGTTTTAATCAACGTTACTGCTGGTATGGATGTTACTCTTCAGGAAATTAATGAAGCAGCTGAATTGATTCATGCTGAAGCTCATGATGATGCAAATATCATTTGGGGTATGGTGATCGATCCTGAAATGAGTGACACAGTAAGAGTGACAGTTATTGCAACTGGCTTCGGTGATAGAATTGAGCAAAGAAGAGGTCAGCCTATTACTGCTCCTATTGCTGAATCTGGTTTGCAACTAGAAAAACGATTAGATATCCCAGCTTTTGCAAGAAAGAAGGAGACTACTAGTCCTGTTGCTGAACAGATGAAACTGAAGAAGATTTCTGTTCCAACTGGTAGTGGTGAGGAAGAAGATAAATATGAGATTCCTACCTTCTTAAGAAGATAGTAAGATAATATCTTGTAAGTAAAGAGGCGCTTTATGCGCCTCTTTTTATATGATCAATTAAAGTGATAAAAAATGAAACATATTATAGCAGTAGCGAGTGGTAAGGGCGGAGTAGGGAAATCAACAGTTGCGTGTAACTTGGCAGTAGCTTTAGCTAATTCTCCTACTTTAAATTTAGGTGGTAAGGTTGCTTTAATTGATGTTGATTTTTATGGCCCCAGTGTTCCAACATTGATGGGTGGTGGGGAGTTGCAGGTTGATCCTACGACGGAAAAGTTTATCCCAGCACTTAGGCATGGAGTTAAATATATTTCTATTGAATTTTTCTTAAAGAATAAAGACGATGCTGTCATTTGGCGTGGGCCTATGCTTGGGAAAGCGATGACTCAGCTATTCGGTGATGTGAATTGGGGGGATATTGAGATTGCTGTGGTTGATATGCCACCAGGGACTGGAGACGCTCAGTTGTCATTATCGCAGTTAGTTACTCTATCTGGTGCGCTTGTAGTTACTACTCCTCAAGAAGTGGCCCTTGCTGATGTAAGAAGAGCAATAAATATGTTTAATAAGGTCAATGTGCCTATGTTGGGAGTTGTAGAGAATATGGCGGGCTTTACACTCCCAAGTGGAGAGGTGGTAGATATATTTGGCAAAGGTGGGGGAGAAGAGGTCGCTGCTAAATACAATCTTCCTTTCTTAGGTAGTATTCCAATTGATATGAATATTCGCGAAGGAGGAGATACTGGTGTCCCATCAGCTTTAGCCTTAACTGGAATAGTCGGTGAGAAATTTCAAAAGTTAGCAGAGGAAGTATACCAAAGAGTTCAACTGTTTGGAGCCGAGCCTCAAGTGGCTGTTGAGAATTAGTAGAGCCCGAAGGGAAGGGCTTCGCCGCACATGAAAATAGTAGGTTTATCTCTCTGGATAGTTATCCGATAATCCTTAGGGTATAAATTTAATTGCTATAATCATGCTTTGTCCAGGCTGCGGAAAGTCCGTTTCACTTAAAGATGGTAAGGTATCACTATGTGATGAGTGTAGGTCTAATCAGCCTGTTCATGACATCGCGGATGATAAAAATTCCAGGTCTTATCTAAGCTCACAAGAGGAAGATATATCATCGTTACTTGTTGCTGGCTTTTGGTTAAGAGTAGCTGCATTTGTTATAGATCTAGCAGCGATTTATTTATTCTGGTTAGTTTTTGCATCTACTATCCTTCTTGGTATGGTGAGTTTATTATCACCTTCTTTATCGACTAATTTATTATTATTCATCGGGATAATAATAACGCTTTCACCGTTGTTTGTTTTCTTTTGTCTGCCATTGCTATTCGAAATATCAAGAATGCAAGGTACTATTGGAAAATACCTTGTAGGGATAATGATCGTTAATGAAGACGGCTCAAAGATGGGCATTCTAAAGACAATAGGGAGAAGTATTGTTAGGTCCCTCTCATTTGTCTTTTTAGGAATAGGCTTTCTATTCGCAGCCTCACCTCCTAATAAGCAAGCAATACATGATATGCTTTTTGCAACGAAAGTTGTGAAATTTAAAGAAGTCCCACTTAAGATAATCTTAGCCTATTTAGTTCCGGCAGTAATAGTAAGCATGCTGATTGGATATTTTTCGGACAATAAAAAATCCAAGCCTGCATCGGAATCCTTTACTATAAATTTAGATATTCCTCAGACTCACATACATCTAAATTCCACTGATGTTACACGAAGTGAAGTTGTGCAAGTTGTAAGTTCGCCCGCTTTAATCCCTTCACGGAGATTAAGCTCATCTCCAGTGGCAACTAAGAAGAAAAAGGAGTTTGCTGATCTACCTGAATTTGAACGAAGGCGGATTCAGGCGCTGATGTTAAGAGATGGAACGGCCAAGTAGTCTCTACTCGGTCCATCTTCTACTTAGAATGTCCTCTCTAAGTGCCTTTGATTCTCTAGAATGGAGCGTTACATTGTACATTAGTTCTTTATTTAATACGCTCAATATTAAGAATAGACGGTTCGATTTTATGTCGATGCCTGACGGGATAAATCCAAGTTCCTTTGTGAGTTGAATAAATTGTGGTGCAAGGTGCGAGTTTAAACAAACTCTAAGACTTAGGCAGTTTTTAGAAACTCTTTTAAGGCGACCAATTGCTTGGACCAGTTTTTCATTTATACCTTCTGAGCTACTTGGGTAGCAATCCAGTATGCTAATTCCGTATAGAGGGCGGTTTGATAACTGAAGGAATCTGGATCTATTATATTTATTAAGATTCTTATTTTTTAACGGGTGGGAGAGCGGAGATGATATTCCCTGACCTTCACCTAGGGTAAAAGAGATTTTCATAAGTCTTGCCCTAATATTTATAAATCTCTTTAGAGAATTAGGGATATAAATAGGACCGACTACTTTAGACCCTGTAATGCTTGAACTCAGTAGGATGTAGGGAGCTTTTGCGGGCTTATCCATTTTTAGCAAAATGTCATCTAGGTGAGAAGTCGCTGTACAGCTTATACCACTATTTATAAATGCTGTTGCTTTTGCGTTTAAGTATGTGTGAGCAATAAGTTGCAAGAAAGGATCTGCTGTAGAACATAGGAATAATAAACGCTCCCATTTTTTTCGAGCAACAATGTCTGCGACTTTTTCTGTAAACAGATTAAAAAAAGTATCTAGGGAATCTCTATGTTCTGGATGGATAGCTGGGAGGAGAATTTCCACATGTTGATCTTCCTCTCTGAATGCCAACCCAATATGCGCCACAGGCTTTTTTAGATCTAGATCTTCAATGATTAGAGATAAGAATTCTTCCCCAGCTAGATGATCCTCAGGATCTTTCCAAAAGCTATCAGTTAATACCTTAGACAGGGGATGTGATCCGCCATATTGAGCTTGAAAAAGCTCTAGAACAGCAATCACGTCTCGGTAGTTCTCCTTATTGCAGGCGCGAAGCCTAAGTCTCTGCGCTTTCTTTATTGGAAGTAGTTCTGATACATTAGGTTTATCAGTCATGTTGTTTAAGGAGCTTTCAAGGGCAAAGTTGTGATTAAATAAAGTGTTGTTCATGTGTGGAATCCTTTCCAATTTAATCTGATTAGATATACCCCCACTCAGCACCCCTTATTCCCTTATTAATCTACATATGAGATATGACTAAATCAATATTTATTTGTAGAATAAGCATTCAATATTATTAAGATTAAATGAATTTAGTTGGTGAGTTAAAAGGCTTATCCCCAAAAGAAAAAAAGGGATTAGAAAGATTAATAGGCAGACGTGCTGGCCCGGATGATATCCTAGATAGAGAATCGGCCA
>JBILFC010000354.1:0-2711 GCA_044351785.1 Bdellovibrionota bacterium | reverse complement strand
GAATCAGTTACAGTCATAAATCATATTTGCGCAAACTAAACTTGGTGCGAAACGAATTGCCTTACTATACTCAGATGGAGAAATCGGTCAAGAATATAAGGATGCAGCCGAAGTAATTCGTAGCAGGGGAATTGATCTCAATCTAGATTCAATTGGTTTCCAAGCACGTAATCTTAGCCAGATAGAGGTTATTAAAGAGAAAATTAGAGTAGAGTCTTTTGATACAGTGATTATTGCAGATGTATTGCCTAGTGCTGAGCCAATGTTGCGCTCGATTAAAGAGGGTCAAAGTCTGCATCCTGTTAATGTATTAGGGGCTTCTCTGTTGGCTGATTCTGATAATCTAAGGCAGTATGCTGATTTAGTTGAGGGAATGTATATCGTAAGTTTATTTAATGCGAATAGTAAAAAGCCAGAAATAGTTAAATTTAAGGATGATTATAAGAAGGCCTTTGGCCGAGATCCAGACTTATTAGCAGCGCAAAGCTACGATAGTGTTAAGTTCTCATTAGCTTCAGTATTAAATTCCTCAAGCCAGAGTATTGCAGCAGAGCTTAGTAAAACGTCAATGGTCACAGGTGTTACAGGTACAATGCATGTTCTAGCAGACGGCGATATTCACAGGGATTTAAATATTCTAAAAGTGGTTTCAGGGTCCTTATTTGAAATAAGTGAATAAATTTAGTTTAGAAGAGGAATATCACCATCAAGTCCGAACTGAATTGACTTCATTTGACCATCAGAAGAATTTTTAAGATACCACATTCCTCCCGCGGACCTAAATACAGAGTTATCTCCTAGGCCATCCCCGTCAGTATCTATTTCACAACTAGGCTTATCTCCTAGAGAACCGAATGATTTCACATCTGCACCACCTGAACCAAGCATTGTATACCAGCTAAGCGTATTATTAGGTTCAACTCTAACAATTACCTTATCTGAAGTATTATCTCCATCTATCTTGCAGAATAATGGAGTATCACCAGGGACGCCCCAAGGTAAAGAAGAGATGAAAGTATTAGAGCTATTTTTCATAGTCCAGAATCTAACTAATTGCCATACAGCGCCTATATCTTCCGCTCCATCACCATCTACATCACCGATGATAGGGTCATTTGCAGGGCCGCCTAATGAAATTGTTCTCATGCTAGAAGATGATCCAGAAATTGCGCCTGCTCTATTAAATCCAGAACTAGAGAGTAATATATAGAAAGCTGCCGCTGATTGTCTGTAAACAATAAGATCTTCAATCCCATCTCCTTCAACATCTCCTAGTAGAGGAATGTCAGATGGTAGACCCCATTGAATAGAGCTAATCTCGTTATAGTTACTACCTGATTTTCTAAAGTACCAAGTACCATTTGCAGGTCTGTAGACTGCTAGGTCAGCTTTCTTATCGCCATCGAAGTCACCAATTTTAGGGATATCTCCATAGAGGCCTAATTGATAAGCTAAAGTTGCTTCTTGTTTATAGTCAGAATTAGATGGGGAAATATAGAACATCCCATTTACAGGTCTCCAGACAGTAAGATCAGATTTTCCATCAGCATCAAAGTCGGCATAAACTTCTTTTGCTACTGACGATATGCTGAGTGCCTTACCACTGCCGATTACATCGGGACTTGGTGTATTAGAAGAGATTATCAAATTTTCTCCTGAAGCTGAATTTATCGGAGATAATGAGACAGTTGCATCTTTGCCATAGTCATAATTTGCATTGGCTGTGAACGTATCGTTATAATACATTTCTATTTCACCACTAGACTTTAGAATCGCCCTAACTCTTACTTCCTTATCGCTGGAACTTGAGTTCGTTACAGAGTAGGGAACTGATACCCATGTTATCTGTATCGCGCTGGCTAGGTCCTTAAACCAGACTCCTCCTTCGGAAGAAACATTAGAAGCAATTAGATCTGTATTATATACGCTGATCCCTTTGTACATAGAACTGTTATAGTCCTCTGTAGTTGGCATATTTTCTGTTGATGTCATAGGCTGGATTCTGCCATTAGTTGAAACAGCAAACTTATTATAATTTGTACCGTAATATGGAAAAGAGAAAGAGCTATTTATCGCAACATAAGCATCATCGCTTGCGCTAATTCTAGTTCCTAGGTCTGAATTCCATTCATACGATTTTGTAGTTTTTGTATAAATGCTTTTAACGGGGCTAGGAGGTAGTGGAGTACTAGAATCAGTTAGAGCTCTATAAGCACTAACTAGACCAGCACTTTTTACCATTCTATTTAAACTAGCTAGTGGTTTAACTGTACTAATTAGTTTCGATTTTAATTGAGTTGGAGTTAGTGAGCTAGATTGAGATAAGATTAAAGCTGCTAGTCCACTTACATGCGGAGTCGCCATTGAAGTACCGCTTAGTGTTGCATAAGAGTTACCTAAGTATGTACTGACAATATTAACGCCCGGCGCTGCTACGTGAACAGATGATGAGCCATAGTTTGAAAAGCTTGCAAGATTTCCTGAATCATCAATCGCTGCTACAGTGACAACGTTATCAACAGTATAACTAGCAGGATATGTTGCATTCGCATCATTGTCATTTGATTCATTCCCAGCAGCAGCAACGAATAGAATTCCGTTACTGTTAGCAAGTTTAATTGCATTTTCTAGTGTGGTAGAAAATCCACTCCCACCCCATGAATTACTTATAACTCTTATATTTTCGCCTCTTTGTTTCATGCTGACAGCAT
>JBILFC010000088.1:0-10190 GCA_044351785.1 Bdellovibrionota bacterium | reverse complement strand
AAAATACTGGAAGTTCAAGAAATTTTCCAGCTGCATAGGCAAGAGCTGTTTTACCTACTCCTGGTTTACCAACTAATCTTGGGTTCATAGGCTTTTCACCTTTCATACCGCAAAACCAAGAAGCCTGCATTTGATGAAGTACGCCTCTATTACCAATCCACTCGAAATCTAACTCATAAGGTTTTGCTAGTCTTATTTTAAGACCGCAAACATCAACATACTGTTGATCTGTCGTCGCATCAACTTCAATATTAAGTTGTTCAGCGTTAACCTGGACTTTTTCTGGATTTGCCATTTTTTAGAACCTAGAAACCTTTATTATCTTATACCCTAGTCTAGTTATTTCCTTCTATTGCCTCTAATCAGCGCTAAGTGCTTGATAATATGTGAAAAATTAAAATTACTATCTTAAGTTTTTTTGCCTAAAGACCGATTATTTAGGTCTATATGGAAAATGAAAGTCTTAGCCCATTAAGTACAAAGTTACTTACTCCTGGATTTATACTCGTAGGTAGGTACGAGATATTAGGTCATGTGGCAGACGGAGGTATGGCCTCAGTTTATAAGGCTAAGGATCTACAAAATCCCGATAGTCCGATACTAGCTCTAAAGATTCTTCATCGATCACTCTTAACAGAGGTTCTACACGTAGAGAGATTTATTCAAGAAGCAAGACTATTAACAACTATTCACAATCCAAGTGTTATAGAGCTATTTGATGTAGGTCAGGGTGATGGCATGGTATTTTTATCCATGCCATATATTGAAGCTCCTACACTTCACGATTTAATCCATGATCAAGGTGTTCCTTTTACAAGAGCACCTAAGTTAATAAGATCTATTTGTGAAGGGCTTCAAGCTCTCCATGATGCGGGTATAATTCATAGAGATATTAAGCCTGCAAATATCTTAGTTTTAAATGACTACTCAGTTAAAATTACTGATTTAGGTATAGCGCGAGTTAGAGAATCTAGATTAACACAGCCTAAGCAGAAAGTAGGATCTTTATCCTATATTCCTCCAGAAGCTTGGTTAGGTGAGCCAACGGATCAGACTCAGGATTTTTACGCACTTGGTGTTTGTATATATGAAATGATTACTCAGATAAATCCCTTTGAAAGTGAGCTTCCTGCTGCGGTAATGAAATTACACTTAGGTAAAGGCCCATTGGAACCAAGAGTATTTTCTCAAGGCGTGCCTAATTGGTTAAATGACTTAACAATGTGGTTACTTAATCGGAAGCCTAGTGGAAGGCCTCAGGCAGCTAATGAAATAATTAATTTTATAGATAAATATGCAAAGGAAACTAGGACCGATGGAATTTTAAGTAACTCAGCCACAATGAGTTCTGTTCGTGCTGTAAAGAAGAGACCAAAGACCTATATTTTTTCTCTTGATGCTTCTAGTCTTAGTGCTAGTTTATCTGCAGTAGAAATGGTGTCTAAGGATGTTGTAAAACCTAGATCTAGGACAGTCTGTATCACGCTACCAAGAAATTCTGCGTTTGTGTTTGAATTTGAACCTCCGTCAAGAGATGTTGTAGCTGCGGGAATTCTATTAGGGTCCTTACAAGTATTTGACGGGTATCTTACCTCTAGAGGCATCTCTCACTTTGGAACTCAGGCTGAGGCCAATTTTTTAATTAGAGAGCTCATGCATCTTATGGGCCCTGATGTCGCTTTAATTGTGGTTAAGGGATTGGCGATACTTGTAGTTGTACTTTTAACTAAGTTAGCTAGAAGGCAACGTGGATTAAAACATATAATAAATGGCCTCTGCGCCATTTATATGATCATGGCTATTATCCCTTGGGTTTATATATTAGTGACGAGGGTATGAGGTCCTTACAAATTATCTAGCTTTTAAAGGCAATTTAATTGTGAAAGTACATCCTTGACCTGGAAGAGAATCGATTGTGATTTCCCCTTGTAGTCCTTTAATATTAGTCATAACTATATCCATGCCAACTCCCCGTCCTGAGATGTCAGTAATCTTTTCTACGGTAGAAAATCCAGGCGCAAAAATTATTTCTAAAATTTCTGATTCTGTAAGTTTAAGATCTTTTGAGACTATGCCTAGTTCAATTGCCTTTTTTAGAAGCTTTTCTGAATCTAGACCTTGACCATCATCTTTAATCTTAATCACGATATTTCCATCTCTGATTGTCGAAGTTAATTCAATTTTTCCAGTTCTATGCTTTCCTATTGCTTCTCGTGTCTCTGGATCTTCTATTCCATGGTCTAGTGCGTTTCTAATCATGTGCATTAATGGATCTGTTAGTTGCTCTATCAAGTTTCTATCCAATTCTAATTGTTCCCCGTGCACAATAAATTCAATTTCTTTACCTAGCGTTCGGCTCATATCCCATGCCAGACGAGAGAGCTTTTGAAAAAGAATATTTATTGGTGAAAATCGCATTGATCTTTCAATATCTTTCAAATCTTTAGTTAGTTGTTCGACTTGATTATTTGTTTTAATGATAGTTTCATCATGTGGGGAAATCTCTCTACAATTATTGATAAGTATAGAGGTGTGTTGTATTAATTGTTCTATCGTGTTTTCCAGAGAATTTAATCTAGCTATATCAATTTTAACGAAGGATTTCGGTAGAGATTCATTTTTCTTATATATGGCAGTACTAATTTTGTTCTCTCGAATATTAGTCGGATCCCCCCCCTTGTGATTGAAACAGTTTTCAATATCTTTGATCAGGGTTTGTACTGTGGAGCTTCTTTCTACCTTCCCATTCTGCTGCGCAGCCATTTTTGCCGTATCTAGTAAGTCGTGTTGTATATCGATATATCTTAATACAAGAGATTTAAGTTCCTGATTTATGCTTTTGACTCCGGCTCTAACTTCATCAAGAAGATTTTCTAACGTATGTGAAGATTCTTTAATTTCTAATAGATTAAAGAATGAAGAAGTGCCTTTTATGGAATGAACACCGCGGAAAAGTGTATCTACATCTTCAAGGGAAAAGTCTCCCTCCTTTTTAAGTAATAGCCCTTCGACGGTATTCAGCTGGTCGGTTGCTTCAGCGATGAATTCAGATAGAATGTCATGGTCTACATCAATTATGTATGTTCCAAGGCGATCTGCTACTGTACTAGTTTCTGAAATTTCGTCTGTGATCATCTTTTTAGAATTAATAAGTCTTCGATAAGTAAGTACTCGGCTTATTGCTAGATAATCTAAAGTTAGAATTTTAGGGTATCTAGAAGGTCATCTACCTCATTTTGCGAGCATCTATTCTGGATTCTTTTCTTGTCAATCTCAATTAACTTTCGGTCTATGTCATCAGCAGTTAGCATTTTAACTATTTCAGTCAGCCCATCTTCAACAGAATCTATAAAATGTCTCATTTTTTGTAGCATTTGATCAGTGAGATCTTGATAAGTGTGGGATAGAAGTAGATGTTTATTAGATTCTTCAAGATCACTACTTAATTCTTTCATCTTCATTGACAACCGATTAAATTCATCTTTTATTTGGGCGTCCGGCACCATTGTATTTATTAAGTGACTTATGTGATTTGCCTCATTTTCAAAGTCTTTAAATGCATTAGTTTGTTTTTCGGCTAAGCTAAGAACTTTAATGGCTGCGTCATTAGTCATTTTCATGATTAATTCAAGTTGAGTTTGAACATTATTTTCATTCTCACCAATATTTGAGAAAGTTGGTCTTAAGCTATCGCGAAAAGAAATAAGCGAATTTTGAAATTGGCTGGCCAAGAGTCCTAGGCGTTCTAAATTCTTCGTTATTTCTAAGTATTCTTCCTGGTTGCAACTATTGATTAATAATTTACTGATTTGGTTTCTGAAGTTTGTTTCCATTTTTCCTTTATTGCATGTTCATTTTGTAAAAATTTGAATTAATTTTTTTTCAATTACTTCTTGATTAAATGGTTTTACCACATAATTAGTAACGCCAGCTTGAACTGCTTGAATAATATTTTCCCTTTGTGATTCAGCAGTAATCATCAGAAATGGAATTTGCTTAAGCTGATCATCTGATCTTACTGCTTTAAGTAGGTCTAAACCCATCATTTTAGGCATGTTCCAGTCAGAAACTATGAAATCAAATGAAGATCCCTTAAGCTTAACTAGTGCATCTGTCCCATCTTCTGCTTCAGCGAGCTTATTAAAGCCCATTCTTTCAAATAGGGATCTAACAATTTTTCTCATGGTAAGGAAATCATCCACTATAAGAATTTTTATATCCCTATTTACATCTGACATTATATTGGACATTAGATTTAATCCAGTTCCATAAATGGTTCTAGGTTAGTTTCAGGAATGAATTTTAACTTTGCATTTACTCCATCATCAAAAACTTTATTCTTCCAAGATTTTTCATTATAATCAGTTTTGAGTCTTGAGATTACATGGCAAGAGTAATTTGGGTCTCCATTTCCTGAATATTTTGGATTAAGAGAAGTGATAAGTAGCGCATCGTAAAGTTCGGCAATATAATTTAGCCAATAGCGTGAATCCTTAAAACTATTACTTTGATACACAATAACTAGAGTTCCGTCTCTTTTCGGCCTAGCTATAACAAAATGAGATCGCCAATCCATAGGTGAGATTAGTAAGTTAAGGGTGTATTCCTATAAATTAAATGCACAGAATTTGTGCCATACTGGTCACGCTTTACTGGTCATAAGAGGTTTAATCGACACAAAATAGAATACTCTAAAGACAAGTTTTAAATGTATGTATCAAAAACTATCGTAATGAAAATTATAAATAGGTAAGCTATTGAAAACCCGAAGATTTTCCAGGCGCATTTTGTTTTTAGTTCGTCTAACTCAGGATTAGGTAGCTTCCTACCTAACAGATAAAGTTTATAATTTAAGTATGCAAAATAAAAACCACAAAAGCCAAAGGTAAAATAAGAAAATATTCCTAAGTTTGAGTTACTTATCACCAATAATAAGCTAGTGGGTATAAGGGCTAAGGCGTAGAGTAGCATTTGAATGTGTGTTGCTCTTTCTCCCGATACAACAGGAAGCATTGGAATGGATGCGTTTTTATAGTCTTCATTCCTATTTAATGCTAACGCCCAGAAATGTGGTGGAGTCCACAAGAATACTAATAGAAATAGAAGAATGGCCTCAAGTTCTAAATGTCCTGTAACCGCAGCCCAACCTACCAGAGGAGGTACTGCACCAGCAGCCCCGCCTATCACAATATTCTGGGGAGTGCTTCTTTTGAGCCATACAGTGTAGATAAATACATAAAATAAGTGCCCGGAGAGCGCTAAGAATCCAGAAAGAGGATTTAAGGTAATCGCTAACCAAAGTACACCGATAAGACCTATAACAAATGCATAAATCGCCGAAAACTGAACTGAAATTCGACCGGTCACAAGAGGTCTATTTTGCGTCCTCTTCATGATGCGATCTATGTCCATATCCCAAATGCAGTTAATGACGCTTGCTGAGGATGATACAAGAGATCCTCCAATTATCGCATTAAGAATTGAAAAGAAACTTATTCTACCACTACTTGCGAGAACCATGGGGCAGGCAGTAGATACCAATAAGAGTGATAAAACTTTTGGTTTTCCAAGCTCGTAAACTGCCACAATCTTATCCCAAGAAACGGAATAGGTTGATTTTGCCTGCTCACTTATAGGAATTGTATTCATGGGAAAATAATAAATTTTTACTTATGGGACAGATATATTAAAACTCTTCTAAAGGGAAGTATAAGTGAAGTGTTATTTGTTTTAACTCGTTAGAATTATTATGATTTAATTAGTTCTGATAACTTTTCATGATGCCTACAGGATTATTTTAAGTCTGACGATATCCCAATAATGTAATTTTAAGAGCTACTTAAGATCTGATGGCAAAGAAGAAGGAAGAAATAATACCCCAGTTTACACCTTTAGCGAGAGTGTTAATTATTGATTCTAGTCATAGGTCTAGAACTGAGCTATCCGCAAAAGTTAAGGCGTGTGATCTTTTTGAACATGTAATGGAAGCTGCCTCTTTGTTAGATGCCAGTCGTAATATTACATCTTTAGATTTTGATACATGTATTCTTGGTCCTTCCCTTTCTGATAATTTAGTGTCTGAGTTTCTTGCAAATGTAAAACCCAAATCAAAAGCGGTGGATTGTGCATTTATCGTTATTGTTAAGCCTGGAAAGGAGAATGAGGTTTCTTTTCCGGAGGCGCACCAAGTTTTTTCATTGCCGCCGTCAGTTCGACTTTTTTTAGAAGGTATTGTGAAGGCTATTCTTTTAGCGGGCAGTGCATCTCCATGGCCAGGAATTAAGTTATCTGATGATGGTTGTATTAGTCTTTTAGAGAATGGAATATGGAAGGTATTGGATGAAGTTAGTAATATCGCTATGGTAGATCGCGATGAGTTATCATCGGATTTTATTCTCACTGGAGAAAGGGATTCAATTGAAAAATTTTGTGAGTCTATCCCGAAAACTCCTAAGGATAAAATTGAAAAGATTATAAAAACTCTATTGGCTGGTGGTGGGTCTTCTAGTGGTGACCCATTTATTCCTTTCTTTTTGAAGGCAATTAAGGAATGGCAATATGATATTCAATATATGTCCCTAAAAGAGGCCAGCCAAGGCCTTAAAGCTAGACTTCTTTCTTTCTCAGAAACCGAGTTAAAAGAGCATTAATTTATTTTGAATTTAATGCTTTTCTAAATGACGCGTCATTTAATGATTGATCAATAGCTTGTGCCATTGCAAATCCGAGTGAATCTTTTATATCGGCTTTACTAACTAATGGAAACTGGCTGGACCTGCTTCCTTGAAACACACCTGAATAAAGTTTGTTACCACTACTATCTTTGACTTCTATATATAACGAAGCGGAACTATTAAGCATTCCAGTAGATGTTCCTCTTGCCTGAGCCTCCCAACTTCTGATCTCACCCTCTATTGTTACAGGCGCAGAGAATTCTACTGAGGCACCTCTTTTTTCTAAATAATTTATGAATGCGTCCTTTACGAGCTCTGATATATCTCCTTCTGGAGATATCGGTCCCTTCTCTTCTTCTGAAACTAAACGTACATCCCGAAAGTTTTTTACTTGAACCAAGACCGGAAAAACATCAGTGGATTTAGTTGGAGCGGGGATAGCAGGTGCTTCAATAGTTGGTCCAACTGAAACAACGCAAGCGCTTGCAAGAAGCGAGATAAGAATTATAAATTTTTTGGCTTTCATTAATCTTGATTGTAAAGGCTCTTAAAATAATGTTTAATAAAACTTTAAACATTAAGCAATTTCTGCTAAAAGGAGCCCAGCTAATAGCATAAAATATGTTTTGAATAAACATATAGCTTTACTGCTCTTTTATTTAATATTTATAGATACTTAGCGGAGATTGATTCTTGGATACCGATACTCAAGTTTTAGAAGAATACGCGAATAGAGAATATAAGTGGGGATTTACCACTGATATTGAAACAGATTCCTTGCCCCCTGGGCTATCTGAAGAAGTGGTGCGTTTTATTTCAGCTAAGAAAGAAGAGCCAGAGTTCATGCTAGAGTGGAGACTGAAGGCCTTCAGGCAATGGTCTAAGATGAAAGAACCAGAATGGGCTTTCATTAATTATCCAAGCATCGATTATCAAGACATTATATATTATAGCGCGCCGAAGAATATGCCTAGGTATGATAGTCTTGATGAAGTAGATCCAGAAATCATAAAGACTTATGAGAAGTTAGGGATTTCTATTCTAGAGCAAAAGAAATTACAAGGCATTGCAGTAGATGCGGTGTTTGATAGCGTGTCTGTCGCTACTACCTATAAGGCTGAATTAGAAAAACACGGAATTATTTTTTGTTCAATTTCTGAAGCAGTGAGGGAGCATCCAGAACTTATAAAACAGTATCTTGGTTCAGTTGTCCCTGCTACCGATAATTTCTTTTCTTGTTTGAACTCCGCAGTTTTTACTGACGGCTCGTTTGTTTATATTCCTAAAGGAGTTAGATGTCCTGTTGAATTATCAACTTACTTTAGAATAAACGCAGCTAAAACAGGCCAGTTTGAGCGTACATTAATTATTGCTGATGAGGGAAGTTATGTAAGTTATTTAGAGGGCTGTACAGCTCCTCAACGTGATGAAAATCAGCTTCACGCAGCGGTTGTAGAATTAGTAGCTCATGAGAATGCGACTATTAAATATTCTACCATTCAGAACTGGTACCCAGGAGACAATGACGGTAAGGGTGGAATTTATAATTTCGTTACAAAGCGTGGACTTTGCGAGGGTAAGAATTCTAAGATTTCTTGGACTCAAGTGGAAACTGGATCAGCAATTACTTGGAAGTATCCATCTTGTATTTTAAAAGGAGATAATTCCGTTGGAGAGTTTTACTCGGTTGCGCTTACTTCCAAGAAGCAACAAGCTGACACTGGAACTAAGATGATTCACATTGGTAAGAATACATCTAGCACCATAGTTTCTAAGGGAATTAGTGCAATGGAAGGTCAGAACTCTTATCGTGGTCTTGTTAAAATTATGAAGAGTGCTGAGAATGCCAGGAACTTTTCACAGTGCGATTCTATGTTGATAGGTAGTAAGTGCGGAGCACATACTTTCCCTTATATCGAAGTAAAAAATAAGACTGGAAAGGTAGAGCATGAGGCCACTACATCAAAGATTGGTGAGGACCAAATGTTCTATTGTAATCAAAGAGGAATTCCAACTGAGGATGCAGTATCAATGATAGTTCATGGATTTTGTAAGGAAGTATTTAAAGAGTTACCGATGGAGTTTGCAATCGAAGCTCGGCAGTTATTAGCGATTAATTTAGAAGGAAGCGTAGGATAAAATTATGTTAGATATCAATAATCTTCAAGCATCAGTAGAAGGCGATAAGCAAATATTAAAAGGCCTTAATTTAAAAATTAATCCAGGTGAAGTGCATGCCATCATGGGACCAAATGGTTCTGGTAAGAGTACTTTAGCACACGTTCTGAGTGGTAAGGGTGGATATGAAGTTACAGGCGGTTCTGTTACTTTTAATGGTAAGGATCTTTTGGATCTTGAAGCAGATGAGCGGGCGTGCGAAGGTTTGTTTCTAGCTTTTCAATATCCTGTTGAACTTCCTGGTGTAAATGGAAGTTATTTCCTTAGAACTGCTTATAATTCAATTAGAAAGTATAGAGGAGAAGCACCGATTGAAGTTAGAGCGTTTTCTGAATTGTTAAAAACAAAAGCTGCTGAACTTCAGTTAAAGCCAGAACTTCTTCAAAGATCGGTTAATGAAGGATTCTCAGGCGGTGAGAAGAAAAGAAATGAAGTTCTTCAGATGTCCATTTTAGAGCCTAAGCTAGCAATCTTAGATGAGACAGATTCTGGGCTTGATATTGATGCACTTCAGATTGTAGCCGAAGGCGTAAATAGGCTTAGATCTAAGGATAATGCATTTTTAGTTGTAACTCATTATCAGAGACTATTAGATTACATAGTGCCTGATTTCGTGCACGTAATGGTAGATGGTCGAATTGTTAAATCCGGTGGAAAAGAACTAGCACTTGAATTAGAAGATAAGGGCTATGCTTGGACCAAGTCGGAAGAAGAAGTAAGAGTATAAAATTGATAGAATTAGGAGAAAATATGCAATTCTTTCAGAAAGAGATAGAGAGCATAGACAAGGTTTCAAGTTCAAAGCTTTTAAACTTTAAAAAAGAGTCTTTTAAGAAGTTTGAAGAACAAGGGCTTCCAACTTCAAAAGTTGAGGCTTGGAAATATACAAATATTGCTAAATTGTTACCAGAGAATCTGAAATCAGCCGGAACCTATTCAGCTTCTATTGAGTCTCATGCCATTAGTAATGCGAGAATTAAGTTAGTATTTGTAAACGGAGAGTTTTCCGAAAAACTTTCTAGTCCTGATCTTGGTTCTTATTTGAAGCTTTATGATCTTGCGAGTGAGTTACCATCTAGCTTTTTTAGAGAAAGAAAGACAATTGAAAAGCCTACTAGTCAACCATTTTTTGCATTGAATTCTGGCTTGTTTAAAAAACTTGTTTATATTTCAGTTCCAGAGGGAATGTCAGAACAAGTAGAGATTACCTATATCGCTTGTCCTACAGGTGATTCAGAACTTTCTACACCTAGGGTATTTGTTGAACTGGCCACTAGTGCTAATTTAAGTTTAGTGGAGAATTTTGTTAGTTATGAGGATAAGGGGGCAGTTACTAAT